>JAAZIO010000162.1 GCA_012800805.1 Clostridiales bacterium
ATTTTAGTCGGAAAAATACTTAAACCGCGCGGGCTGAAAGGCGAAGTTAAAGTCGAGGTATATACAAACGATTTGGACAATTTCTTAAAGCTTCGCGCGGTTTATATTGACGACATCAGATATTATGTCGAAAAGGCCGTAGCATCCGATTTTGTCTACATGAATTTAAAAGGCGTAGACACAGTTGAAAAGGCGGAAAAGCTGAGAGGCAAAGATGTGGTGATAGACAGGGCGGATACATCCGTTCCCAAGGGAAGCTATCTGATTTGCGACCTTATCGGCGCCAAAGTATACTCCGACGATATCCTTATTGGAGAGGTGCGCAGCGTTTTGCAATACGGCGCCGCGGATATTATAGAAATCAAAAAGGCCGACGGCGGTAGTGCGTCTTTCCCGTTTTTGGAAAGGCTTGTTAAAGATATCGACGTAAGAGGTGGCATAATGAAACTTGACGCCAAAAGGCTTGAGGAAGTTTTGGTGGACGACAATGAGATTTGAGGTGCTTACAATTTTCCCCGAAATGTTTGATGTTTTAAACATCGGCATTATAGGAAGAGCCGTAAAAGAGGGGAAGTTTGAGCTTAATATCTCAAACATACGAGACTATTCAAAGGACAAGCACCGCAAAACCGATGACGCTCCGTTCGGAGGAGGCGCGGGCATGGTTATGACTCCGCAGCCGATTGTTGACGCTATAAGGGCTGTCGACCCCGAGCATAAACTTAAAAGAATTTACCTATCCCCAAAGGGCGTAACTTTCAATCAGCGTCTGGTTAAAGAGCTGAGCAAAGAGGAAAACGGCATACTGCTTCTTTGCGGAAGCTATGAGGGCATTGACGAAAGAGTCATACAGCTTGAAATAGACATGGAGTTATCCATCGGCGATTTTGTTTTAACGGGTGGCGAGCTTCCCGCCATGTGCGTCATAAACGCCGTGGCCCGTTACATAGAGGGAGTTCTCGGCTCAAACGAATCTACCGAAGAGGAATCTTTTTCCGACGGCATGCTTGAATATCCTCATTATACCCGCCCTCAGGTTTTTGAAGGTCTGGAGGTTCCCGAAGTATTGCTTAGCGGAAACCATGCGGAAATCAGAAAATGGCGCAGGATGATGAGCGAAAATATCACAAAAGAACGCAGGCCAGACCTTTTGAAAAATAATTAATACTTATATAAATGAGTTTCTAAAATAATTAATAAAGCTGAGCCAACCGTTATGTGCTGACAGCAAATTTATTTAGCTTTAAAAGAAAACAGCGAAAATTTTTCGGTTAAAAAAAATTCAATTCGGTTAAATTGATAAATTCAATATATAATTTATTTAAAATTTATAAGTAAAAAAATTGCCTATGTATATTCAATGGTTCCCGGGACACATGACCAAAGCGGTCAGAATGATGAAAGATAACGTCGCTATCTGCGACGCGCTTATATATGTTGTGGATTCCCGAGCGGTTCTCTCATCAATCAATCCCGTTTTGGAAGAGCTGACATTAGGTAAACCTGTTTTATATGTATTCAATAAAAGTGATTTGGTTCAAGATAGAGAACTTAAAGACTGGTGCGCGCGCTTTGACATGGAGGGGCGGCGCTATGTTACAACTGTGGGAACCGTTGCGGAACAAAAACATATTATCGAGGGCATCAAAAGCCTTGTTGCTCCAATGCTTTTAAAATACTCGCAAAAGGGCGCTACAAAAAGCATAAGGGTTATGGTTATAGGCGTTCCTAACTCCGGAAAATCCACGCTTATTAACTCAATGAGGAAAAAAGCCTCGGCCCAAACGGGTGACAGACCTGGCGTTACCAAGGGAAAACAATGGCTTTCGCTGGATAAGCAAATTGACCTCCTCGACACCCCGGGAACGCTTTGGGGCAAGTTTGAAAACCAGGAAATCGCAAGGCATCTTGCATACATCGGAAGCATAAAAGACGATGTTTTGGATGTTGAGGGTCTTGCGGTTGAGTTTATAAATGAATTTAAAGAAAAGGCTCCGTCGGCTTTTTTGGATAGATACGGTGTAGATATTGCAAATATCGACGCCCATGAAGCGTTTTTAAAAATCGCCGAAAAGCGCGGCTTTAAAATAAAGGGCGGGGAGATAGATTACAACAGGTGCGCAAAAACAATACTTGACGATTTCAGAAAAGGCAAGCTTGGTAAAATAATGCTTGAAAAAGCGTTTGATGATAAGGAAGAGAAAAGCAGGCTTGTAATTAAAAGAAAAGAAAGCGAAACTAAACCTTTGGATAAGTGAATGGATAATCAAGATTTTTTGTTTTACGAAAAACTGCTGCTTAACGAGGGGTTAAGATACATAGCCGGCGTTGACGAAGTTGGAAGGGGTCCGCTTGCGGGAGATGTTTATGTAACCGCCGTCATAATGGACCTTGAAAAGATTGTTAAAGGCGTTAACGACAGCAAAAAACTTACGGAAAAGAGGAGAGATGAGCTGTATCCCGCGCTTTTAAAAAATGCGCTAGCCATATCGAGGGCAACTGCGTCCGCCAAAAGGATAGACGAGATAAACATATTGAACGCGACCAAAGAATGTATGAGAGATGCGGTGATGTCGCTTGAAATTAAGCCCGATGCAGTTTTGATAGACGCCGTCAAACTGGATTTGCCTTTTAAAACTATAAGCATTGTCCACGGCGACAGCCTTTCATATTCAATCGCTTGCGCAAGCGTAATCGCAAAGGTTGAGCGTGACACGGCTATGACTCTTCTTCACAATGAGTATCCCGAATACGGCTTTAAAGACAACAAGGGATACGGCACTAAAAGCCATATCGAAGCAATTTTAAAATACGGCATGTGTCCGCACCACAGAAGAGTTTATGTTGAAACCGCAATAAATAACTATAAAGCCAAAGCCGCGGCAGGCGAAAGCTGACAATCTGTTTAGGGGTTTAGGGAAGAGCGGGCAATATAGCGTAATTGCGTTGATGCGTTTTAAAAATAAGTCAATGCAGCTAACATAATAAACGCTCTTTTAAGCAATAAAATACTAAACCATTCTTTTATATAAACAATCTTATAGAATTAATAAAGCAATATAGCTTGGTCAGTTTAAAAATTATAAGTGTTTCGGGAAAGATGCGGGAGAGAATAGAGGGAATTAAAGGCGAGGAAATTGCCAAAGCTTACATAAGAAAACTGGGCTATAAAATCCTTGAGGAAAACTATGTGTATCTTGGCGCGGAGGCGGATATCATAGCGCTTGACGGCGACGAGCTTGTTTTTATTGAGGTGAAGTGCCGAAACAATCTCAATTTCGGATATCCCGCGGAGGCCGTTACTCGCTATAAAATAAAGCAGTACATTTTAATAGCAAAAGGATACACGCAAGCAAAACGAATGGCGGATAAAAATGTAAGATTTGATGTCATAGAAGTTTTTTTAGGCAAAATAAATCACATCAAAAACGCGTTTGAAGCCTGACTGTTATAAATTAAGTCAAAAAATAGCCTATTGCGCTATTTTTATATAAAAAACGATTGTTAAAGATTTAAAAATATGTTAAATTATTTGCTGTGACTAGGGCAGTCCTCCGGAAAGATCCTTCCGCGAATGCCTGAGATATAGGAGGTAGGTCAAACATGAGCAACATTCTTGAAATCATTGAAAAAGAGGGACTTAGAACGGATCTTCCCGAATTCAATATCGGTGACGAGGTCAGAGTCCACATCAAAGTTAAAGAAGGATCAAAAGAAAGAATTCAAATTTACTCCGGCACCGTTATCGCGCGCAGGCACGGCGGCATCCGCGAGACTTTCACCGTACGTTATGTATCCAAGCAGGGCATCGGCGTTGAAAGAATATTCCCGCTTCACTCCCCGATAATCGATAAAATCGAAGTATCGCGTAGGGGTTCTGTAAGACGCGCGAAGCTTTACTATTTGAGAGACAGACAAGGCAAAGCCGCAAGAGTAAAAGAAAGCACCAAGTAATTATGAAGAGAGTATTCAAATTTGGCATTTTAGTGTTGTTGGTGGCAGTGGTAGGTATTTTTACCTTCACTGCCTGCAACGCCGATGAAACTCAAATCGGCGTCGAGCTGGTTACAAACGGAAGTTTTGAAAACGGAACTTCTACGGATTCGGGCATCACTTTGGATGGCTGGACTTTATATTCATCCTCTTCAAGCGATACCTCGATAAGCAGAAGCACTTACACTTCCTCCGACTCGACTAAAGCCAAAGACAGCGGGTCTTATTATATTAAGATAAACAACACTTCGGCAACCGTTAACTATATTTCTCAAAGCATCAAGGTTGACCGAAATGTTCCCTATAAAATAACATACAACGTAAGAATTCCCAACAACATTACAACAGGCTCGGACGACTACGCGACGGGCGTTCATGTGACATTCCTAGAAAATACCGATTATATACTCGGCGAGAAGAAACAGGCGACAAACGGCTGGGTCAGCGTCGAGC
>JAAZIO010000163.1 GCA_012800805.1 Clostridiales bacterium
ATGAATGTAGATTTATAAAGAAATTTAGATTATAAATGAATGTAGATTTATAAAGATTATAATATTTGTCAATATAAGTGACTTTTTTATATAAGCAGTTAATTAAGCAATTAAGATGTTAAGTTTATAAGTTGATAAATCAAAAATATTATAATAAAAAAAGCGGTTTTACCGCTTTATTTTTTGTTTTTGCCCTCGCCGTCTTTATCTTTTTTATCTTCTTTGTCTATTGTGAAAGTGTCGTATAAAACGGCGGGGTTTTTGGCTCTAAGCGCTTTAATGAAGTTTTGATATTCATCGGGCTTTATAAGGATTTTGACGCTCGCGCGGTCGTCCTCGTTTTGCATTTTGGCTGTCCTGTACAGCACAAAGAGCTCTTTGGTTTCAATGTTTTCTTTGATATCGGTAATAAATTCATAAGGGATTTTATCTGTAATAAAAGATACCGTTGTGTTAAGGGTGGTTTCCGTCAGCTTGTAGTGGCTGTTGAAAAGTATCGACAAAACGAAAATTATAATCAAAGCCGAGCAGGCAAGGGATACACCCGCAGCCGCAGGAACCGCTGTGGTCAATGTGCCGACACCAGCCAAAAATATGGAGTTTACTATCACCGCGGCAAGCGCCAGGACTATGACCGCTATCAAAAGCGCATATTTGGATTTGCCGTAAAAGAGTTTAAACTTCATAAAATCACCCCAAACCCATGCTAAGATTTATTATATCATGCGTTGTAAAAAATTGCCAGAGGATATTTTGTTAATAAGTTTATTAATTTAAGCAATTATAACACGGCGCGCCGTTTAAATCCAATATTATAGCCAATGTTTTCCGCTACTGATGCCGAATTATTTTATATATTGTAAAAATGTGTTAAAATAAAACCATGACATACAAACAACTTACCTTAAGCGAATATAAAAACCTTAAAGAAAAACTTGCAAAATCGATATCAAAAGGCAGCGAGCACAATTTTTCGGGATTTTTGGACTGGTTTGACGATTTAAGCTATCTAGACGACGGAAACGCTATTTTTATTAAAGCCACAGCAAAAGACCATACGCTAAACTGGTTTCCCGTTTTTTACTCCGAAAAGTATTTAAAGGAAGTTCGGCTGTTAAACGGAGAAAGCGAGGGAGAAGCAAAGCAGGCCGCAAGAGCTTTGATTGATTATGCGTTTTCAGTTGTGGGAAACGACGCCGTGTTTTATTTTGTCCCGCGTGAGGTCGCACTTAACGCCCAAGTATGCTGCTATGACATTTATTTTAACAGAAACACTTCGGATTACATCTACGCCGCTCAAGACTTTATATCTTTAAAGGGCAAAAAATATCATGCGAAAAGAAATCATATATCCAAGTTCAAGTCAAATTACAACTGGGAGTTCAGAGAATACAGGGCGGATGACTACGATGAAGTTTTGCGGCTTCTTGACGCGTGGAACGAAAACAAAAAATTCGGCACCTTAAGCCGAGAGAGCGCGGAGTATGAAAAGCAGTTTTTAAAAAACTGGCTAGAAAACCTTGAAGAAAGGGAGCTTCTTTCCGATGTCTTAATCGCGGACGGTGCGATAGTTGGCGTAACGGTTGGCGAAATAAGCCCAAACGGCGTCGGCGTTGTTATTTTTGAAAAGGCGAACCAGGAATTTGAGGGTGTATACAGCATGCTCTCAAACAGCTTTGCTAAAAAGCGTTTTTCGTCGCTTAAATACATCAACCGCCAAGAAGATATGGGGCTTATGGGTCTAAGGAAATCTAAGCTAAGCTACAATCCCTCAGACTTTTCGGAAAGATATGTGCTGCTTAAAAAAGAAACGGAAGTGGAGGCTAGATATAAAGACAGCTACTATAAAAAACGCTTTGATATAAACGGCGAAGAGTTTGTATTCAAAAGGCTTGACATCACTTTTTACGAAACGGTCAGGGCGTTTTATATAGATGGCATTTCAAAGCTTAAAGATCCCAAATTCTTTATGAATTACACCGACGAGGAGCTTGCCGCAATACTGGACGGCGGCGGATTCTTTGTCGGCGCGTTCAAGGGAGAGGAGCTTGTCGGCACGGCGGCGGTCGATTTTGACGAAGGCTACGGCGAGCTTTTAAAGAATATACTGTCCGATGGCGGCTTTAATGATGCAAAAGATTACCCCGTTTTTGAGCTTTCCGGCATTTTTGTGAAAGAAGACTTTAGAAAAATGGGGCTTGCGGGCACTTTGACGGCGGAGGTTATAAACATAGCGAGGCTTTTTGCGCCGAATTCATATCTTTGCGCCGTAGTGCAATACGACAATATTCCAAGCAAAAACAACCTTTCAAAGCTCGGGTTCAAAGTTTCCGCAAGGAAAGATTACGCTCCTTATTTATTTGACTATTTGACGCTAAAGTTATAAGATATAATTCATTAATATAATAGCCGTATTCTACTTAAGAGGTTGCAAATGGTAAATCTGCTAAACGAAAAAGTCTATTACCTTGGCGGCGAGATACTTTTACGCGATGAATTTTTAAGCCGCGGGGGAGTGAAGACCGATAAAGGCACAATCGCGGACGCGATTCTTGACAGCCACAACAAAGGCGACGAAAACAGCTTAATGCTCACTTTTGACGCTCTTGCCTCACACGATATTACATATGTCGGCATAATTCAAACAGCAAAAGCTTCGGGCCTAAGGCAATTTCCCGTTCCCTATGTATTAACAAACTGTCATAACTCCCTTTGCGCCGTTGGCGGCACGATTAACGAGGACGACCATGTCTTCGGGCTTTCCGCCGCAAAAAAATACGGCGGCATTTATGTTCCCGCAAATCAGGCGGTAATACACTCATATATGAGAGAAATGCTTGCCGCTCCCGGCAAAATGATACTGGGGAGCGACTCGCACACCCGCTACGGAGCGCTAGGCACCATGGGCGTGGGAGAAGGCGGCCCCGAGCTTGTTAAACAAATCCTTAAGCGCACATACGATGTAAAGCGTCCTGAAATCATTGCGGTGCAGCTTAAAGGCAAGCCCCAAAAGGGAGTTGGCCCTCAAGACATTGCACTTGCAATAATAAAGGCGGTGTTTAAAAACGGCTTTGTCAAGAACAAAGTCATGGAATTTGTGGGAAGCGGCATAGACGGACTTTCGGTTGAATACCGCAACGCAATCGATGTAATGACAACGGAAACCACTTGCCTTAGCTCGGTTTGGAGGACTGACGATAAGGTAAAGGAATACTTAAAGGCGCACGGCAGAGAGAGCGAATACAAAAAGCTTGAGCCGAAAGACGGAGCGGAATATTTTGGCGCGGTGATAGTCGAGCTTGATAAAGTTGAGCCGATGATAGCACTGCCGTTCCACCCCTCCAATGTATACACGATAAAAGAGCTAAAAGAAAACGCAAAAGATATACTCCACTTTACAGAAGAGGAGGGTAAGAAAGTCATCGAAGGAAAGATTGACTTTAAGCTCACAGACAAGATAGTAAACGGAAAGATTATAGTAAATCAAGGCATTATCGCAGGATGCGCAGGCGGAACTTTTGACAATATCTACGCCGCTTCAAAGATTTTAAACGGCAGAAGCGTGGGTAACGGCGCATTCAATCTTTCGGTTTACCCCGGCTCCCAGCCATGCATGCTTGAGCTTGTAAGGACGGGCGCGATTTCGTCGCTTATTGAAGCCGGCGCAATCGTTAAGCCTGCTTTCTGCGGCCCTTGCTTTGGCGCAGGAGATGTTCCTTGCAATAACGGCTTCTCGATTCGCCACACCACAAGAAACTTCCCCTCAAGAGAAGGTTCAAAACCGGGCGAGAAGCAGATTGCCTCGGTTGCGCTTATGGACGCGCGCTCAATCGCCGCTACGGCGCTTAACGGTGGCGCGCTTACCGCCGCAACCGAAATCGATTTTGACGATACTGTGCCTAAATACAGATTCGAAGAGAGCGTATACAAAAATCGCGTCTACTTCGGCTTCGGTAATGCCGATGAGAGCGCCGAGCTTATTTACGGCCCCAATATTGCCGACTGGCCCGAAGTGCCCGAGCTTGCCTCAACGCTTGCAATGAAAGTTGTTGCTGTCATAAACGACCCCGTTACGACAACAGACGAGCTTATACCATCCGGAGAAACTTCCTCATATCGCTCAAA
>JAAZIO010000164.1 GCA_012800805.1 Clostridiales bacterium
CCCGCCCTTTTTATAAACCTTTTTGCACGATACATCGTAGCCGAAATATTTAAACGCTATCTGTTTTTTATCGATAATCGCCGACGAAATGGTGTCTATGGAATAAAATATGTTCTCGTTTTCCTGTTTTACAGTATCGAATTTAACGCAGGTTTTCTCTAAGTCCTTTACCTTTTTCCCGCCCGCGATGAAAATAAGTATATTTATAAGCGAATTTGTTTTCTTTTTTGTTATAAACTTCGCCGCGTAATTGGTTTTATTAAGTTAATCGGTTCTTTTTCACCACTGATATGCTGACAGCTTTGTTTCAAAGGCTTTGTGGCGGTGAAGTCTTTTTAGTGAGCTTATCAGCCTTTGAAAGAAAAAGGGCTTAAACACGGGTCTTTTTTGTTGCGGTTGACAAGATATATATAGCTTTCACCATCGATTTCACGAGCAAAAATTATCGGATTTCCCAAATCTCTTCTTATCCCCTTTTGATTTACGGCAATCTGCTTTGCTTCCGCAGTGTTTGACGCCATCACCGCAAGAGAAAGCGGAACATAGCAGTTTTTTGTTCCTCCCCATCTTATAACAACTTCGTAAAACATATTAAACCTCCTTTTTAGATACTTTAGCACGGCTCAAAAAAATAACTGTCCAAAAGTTTGGACAGTTATTTAAGGAGAAAGAGTATTTAAAAGGAGTGTTGTATCACATGTTGTGTTTTAGCAGCAAGGCGCTGTTGGTTACGACAAGGACGCTCGACACATTGTGAATCAGCGCGCCCCACACAGGGTTCAGTATTCCGAAAAGGCTTAGCAGCACCGCCGCAAAGTTTATGCACATTGCAATCGCTATGTTGAGCTTGATTTTCTTAAGCGTCCTCCTTGCGAGCTTAAGCAGTGAGGGAACTTTTTTAATGTCGTTGTTCATCAGCGCGACATCCGCGGTCTCAACCGCAAGGTCCGCCCCGAAAGCTCCCATTGCTATGGAAGCGTCGGCAAGAGCTAAAGCGGGAGCGTCGTTTACGCCGTCGCCAATCATTACAACCTTTCTGCGGTTTTTCTTTAGTTCCTCAATCTTTTCAAGCTTTTGGTCGGGCATCAGCGCGCCGTAAATCTTGTTAATTCCAAGACTCTCGCCGACGGTTTTCGCAACCGTCTCGTTGTCGCCCGTTAGCATAACCGTCATTACGCCCATGTCGTTAAGCTCTTTGACCGCAAACTTAGACTCATCCCTTACGGTGTCGCTGAGAGTAAGAAGACCAACAAGTTTTTCGTCCTCTGTTACGCCTATTACCGTCTTGCCCTCTTTTAGCGCCTCGTCCGCTTCACCGCCAAGGCTTGAATTCCATTTTTCAACTCTAATAACCTTTCCGTCTATTACCGCCTCAACGCCCGTTCCCACAAGCGATTTGGTGGACTCCGCTTTAAGTTGCTCTACGCCCTCGCAGTATGCGGTTATGGCTTTTGCTATCGGGTGTTCGCTGTATTTTTCAGCGGCATAAAGCAAGGCTTTCAGCCTATCTTCTTCTATTCCGAACGCTTTTACGCTCTCCACGCTGATTCTGCCTTCCGTCAAGGTGCCCGTCTTGTCAAAGGCGACGGCGTTGATTCTCGATAGCTTTTCCACCGCTTCGCCCGATTTAATAAGAACGCCCTGCTTTGTGGAGGTGCCTAGCGCCGCGGCTATCGCGGTGGGTGTGGCAAGGGCAAGCGAGCAGGGGCAGAACACAACAAGCACGGTTATTGCGCGCTCAACCGATACCGCGACATTCCGGCCCGACAGCGCAAAGAACGATATGATGAACACCAGTATTGAAATTGTTATCGCCATGGGGACTATATAGCCCGCCCACTTATCGGCGATTTTTGAAATCGGCGCCCTCTTGCCCTCGGCTTCCGCAACCAGCTTTTTAAGCTTGCTTACCGCAAAGTCTTCGGAGTTTTTGGTTACTTCAACCTCAATGGCATATGATTTGTTGAAAGTTCCCCCGTAAACCATGTCGCCAACCGTCTTGTCAACGGGCAGTGACTCTCCCGTCATAATAGATTCGTCCACGGATGTCGAGCCTTTTACGATAATTCCGTCTACGCTTATCATATCGTTTGGCAGCACGGCAACCTTATCGCCGATATTAAGCTCAGATACCGCAACTTCCTCATATCCGTCCTCGGTCACAAGTTTTGCAGTTACGGGCGCAAGCTTCATAATCGCCTCTATGCCCGAGCGGGCTTTGCCAACCGTATAACTTTCGATAAGCTTTCCCAGCGCCATAAGCCAGGCAACCTCGCCCGCCGCGAATATGTTGCTGTGGCCGTGGTCGCCGCCCTTTAGAACCCCCGTAAGGCTCAATATCTCAAGCGCCACGCAGGCAGTGATGGAAGTTGCAATCAGAAGCGATGAGGTAATTTTTCCTCTTCTTAAGTTTTTGAATGCCGAGATGAAAATCGGCGTTCCGCAAAGGATTACCGAAACCCACCCCAGGTCAAAATACCGAAGAATCGGATAGTTATGATATACATGGGTAAGAGACAGTATCAAGCTTGTGATAAGGGTTACAAAGCTTACGGCAATGATGATAATATTCTTTATCTTTTCATTCTTTCCGCTGTTATGGTTGTGCCCCGAGCAGCATGAATAAACCGCCTGCTTACTTGAGCAGCACGAGAGGCTATCCTCCTTATGCTCGCTGGAGCAGCAAGAGCCACTCTCCTCTTTATACGAGTTGCAGCAGCAGCTATCTTCCGCTTTTTCATCTCTTTGAAAGATTTTCTTTTCTTCTTCCGCATAGCAATGCGGGCAATGTTCTTTATCCTTTTTGATTTTAAAAACAATTCAAGCAAACAACTGAATTCCTCCAGTTCATCAAGATTTCCTTCCCTTGCGTCATGGGTACATTCCCTCAAATGGTTTTTTAACAGTTCTATTCCGGCGCTCTTAATTGATTTTTCAACCGCAAGAATTTGGGTGATTATTTGAGCGCAGTCTTTGTTTTCCTGTATCATGCGCCTTATGGCTTTAATGTGGCCTTCTATTGTGGCAAGTCTTCCGTCAAGCCCCGCCTGACACTGTTTTTCGTTATGTATGCGTTCGTTGTCCATACTCCCACCTCTTTACCCCACCCCCTGGGGGCGGGGGGTATATTCATTATTATAATATTCACTTTAATTAAATTTGTCAATTACTTTTTTATTAGTTTTTGAGCTTTTGAAGATATTTTTCAAGATATTTAAAGTTTAAACGCTTAGATTAAAACAAGCGATTAAAAATATTAAAAGTATTTTTTATAACATATAAATCACAAAACACACGATTACTTGAAAAATTAAAGCTACCCTAAATTCAATCGGTTACTTGATTGCGAAATAAAATCATAGAGACTAAAAATATTGCTTTAAGCAAGCGGGTTTCACAAAAATATTAATTGCTCAATAAAGTTCAATTTGAAACGCCTTAAAATAATATCTTATAAATTTATTGTCTTACTGCTAAATTTTACTGAACAACCGAATTGACAAAAAACATATGCTACTTATACTAAAAATTTAAATAAAAAGCTTATAATGAAATATCAGATTACACGATATAAATTGAAACGACTTTACAAAAAATTATCATAATAGACAGTTAATAAGGCTTGGTAATTTTATTTAAAACAGGAAAAGCATCTTAACAAAATTATTTTGAGATGGCGATTTATCTATATAAAGCCATTAAAAAAATTGCATTAAATTTTATAATGCAATTTTAATGCCGGTTGAAACTTTATACTTTTTTAAAATTAAAACCCCCTTTAAGGGGGTTTTGGTTATTCTCCGTCTTCTATTTTCAGCATTACGGCTCCCTGGTTGGCCTGGCAGAGGGGGCATACTTTAAAAGCTTCTTTGCCGGTCATCTCGTAGCCGCAGTCCATGCATTTCCATTTGACCTTTTGCGGCTTTTTGTAAAGCGTGCCGTTTTTCATCTGATCATAAAGCTGTTGGAAGAGCATCCTATGACAGTTTTCAACCTGAACCAGGTTTTCAAACAGGCCTGCTATATCGTCAAAGCCCTCTTCTCTTGCGGTCTTTGCGTATTCGGGATAAATCTTGTCCGCCTCAAAGCCTTCGTCTTCCGCGGCTATTCTCAGATTTTCAAGAAGGTCCCACTTCTGCTTGAAGGGATAGCCCGATTCAATGTCGATATTTTCAATGGGCTGTTCGCTCGCGGTTTGAATGAAGCTGTAAAGCATGCGGGCGTGGTTAAACTCCTGATAAATTACGGAGTCGATAAGTTGCGCTATGTTTTTGTAACCTTGTTGACGTGCGCCATATTCCATAAATTTGTAGCGCGTCCTTGCTTGGCATTCTCCTGCGTATGCTTTTGCCAAATTCTTGTAAGTTTTGCTCTTTTTAAGTTCCATTTCAGCCTCCTTGACTCAATTATTTCCAAAATTATCCTATTTAATTCGGACTTAAATATTTTGCTTTAAGGAAATGATTTTATTCAAAATGTCAGGCTTTTTTAGATAATCTAATAAAAACAAATTGCTATCTTAAAAACATGAATAAATCTAAAACAAATTCTTTAATATTAAAAATCTAAAACATATTGCTTTTAAATTATAAAAATATCAAAAACAAAACATATTGCTTTATAATTTATAAAAATATAAAAAACATTTTAGATTTGATTATGAATTATTTATATCTCAAAAGAACAAGTTATTTTTGTTAATTGATATTTGCTTTAATAAGCTTAAAGACAAGCTAAAAATTTAATTCACGCTTTGGTTTTATTGACAAAGAAAAGCCGTTACACTATAATAACAATGTTGCGAATGTACCCGTGGCTCAGCTGGATAGAGCGTTTGGCTACGGACCAGAAGGTCGGGGGTTCGAATCCCTCCGGGTACGCCAAGAGACAGTTTATCTGTCTCTTTTTTATTTTAAGACGCTTATTTTTAAATGCCAGAGAGTGTATACAATCTGACGTGCAAAGGGCTTAAGTTTAATAACTTTAGCTAATTTGGTTTATATATGAAAACACAAAATTAGTTTTTATCTTTAATTAACGGTTTGCAAGCAATAATCATTATTTTTTCTTTAATTAACGATTTCAACAAATCACTATGATATAAGGTTTAAAAAGCAATTCAAAACACTATTAAGATATATGGTTTAAAAGCAATTCAAATCATTTTATTACAAAGTTAAAGTTAAATCGCATAAAACCAAATAAAAAACTTACTGTATTCCATTTCGCTATTATTCTTTTGCAAATTAAAAAAGCCGCTTTTTGCGGCTTTTTTTTACTTAAGGTTTTTATACAGCGACTCATAGACTTTTTTGTATTTTGTGATGTTGCTGTCGCCGTAGGCATTTATAAACTCATTTATTTCGTCATTGTATATCGATTCTTTTGAGCTTGAAAGGAGCTTGTCGTATATAATGTCGCGAACAGTTTTTGTATCCTTTGCGGTTGCTCCGTATTTTACGATATAGTCAAGAGGCAGTATACCGCCGTTTAAAGAACCCGAATATAAGGTGTCGTCATAGGGGACATAGGACGCTACTATTATAAATATACCGGCATAGGCGTCGGATGTGGACTTTTCGTCGATAAAGTTATCGCCTATCACATACATTCCGTCGATATTGTTGTTGATTTTATAGCTTCCCGTGCCGAGTTTGATAAGCTCGCGCGCTCTGTCCTCAAACTCCGATATAAAACCGGACGCTCCCGCAGACTTGGGCGAAACCAGATAACCAAGGCCGTTGTTGTTGGAGTCAGCGTTTGTGGAACCGCTGTCGTCACCGACAAGATACAGCCAGCTTGTAGCTACTTCCCTTGTCCAGTAAATGACCTGCGAAGGTGAAAGCGGGTTTTCGGCGTCGCTTGATGCAGCCTTTACGCTGTCAAGTGTTGCCTTGATTTGATTGACTACGCCCACCTTGGAACCGTTTGAGAAAGCGGGCCATTCGGTCAAAAGGTAAGGCATTGTTTTGCAAGCGGAAACATTGTATTTGATATGCCAGCCCTTTTCGGCGTCGTAGACGAATTCTAAAATCTTGTTGTAATCGGCTTCGGTGTTGCTGTCCGTCTTGTTGCAGGCGTGGTTTTCGCAAGTCATGGGATCGCACCCGCTGCCCTCGTCGGAGTGTTCGTCGCACTTGGCTTCGGGGTCGTAATCGGGATTGGAAATCTTAATAAGCTTGCTTAACGCAATCTCGTCCCTCTTTTGCTTAATCTGAGCCGTAGTGACGTTTCCGCCGTCGACAAGGTCGGTCAAAATCTTTAATTCGTCATCCGTGAACTTTAAGAGGATGTTAAGCACAAAGCCGTACCTTTCGCCGCTTTGGTTGTATGAGTGGTAGAGCGTTTCGGTGAGAGCGCTCTTAAGCGACGACTCATAGATTTCCTTGCGGCCGAAGCTCTCTTTGTTTTGCTCTATCAGCCTTTGATACTCGGCGTTGATTTGCTCCTCGGTTATCTCCGCCTTGCTCTCGATAGCTCTTTCAAGCTTTTCAAGCAGTACGGTTTTGAACTGGGTTTCAAGATAGTATTCGTAGTCGCGGTAGTTGGACGAGAGGTTTTTCTTGAGCTGGGCTATACCTTTTTGCAGATAATTCCAGTATTCCTCGTCTTTAAAGGTAAGGTAGCCGTTGTCGCGGTTTAGATACTCGTCGCTGAAGAAGTAGGGCGTAAGCTTTGTTACCTCAGCCATGGGGTCAAACTCTTCCTCTGCTTCCTCAACCGCCCTTACCGCTCTCGGCTGGGTAAACTTGACCCACTTTGCGGTAAGCGTCAGCCTTTCGTTTACGACATCGGTCTTAAAGTCCCACTTTCTGTCGCCAACAAACCAGCCCACGAAAGTATAGCCCTCTTTGCTGGGCGCTTCGGGCTCGATTATTCTCTTGCCCTTGCCAACCTTTATTGAGGATACTTCGCTTCCGCCGTTGGAATCAAAGGTAACTCTGTATGTCACGGGGTCGTTTGAGGAATCCTCTATTTTATCTTCTTCCTCTCTGCCCCTGTTTGCCTTTTCGTCTTC
>JAAZIO010000165.1 GCA_012800805.1 Clostridiales bacterium
ATCTTTAAATTTAAGTGTTTTTATAGTAAATTTTATCGGTTTTATAGCTAAAGATAAACTAATATTTTTTTTCGGCGGTAGGATAATAATTTTGAGGTGAATTATGGCATACAGCTACAAAGGAAGCCTGTCTTTCGGGCTTGTTTACATTCCGATAACGCTGCACAGCAGCGTAAGAACCAACGAAATCAGTTTTAACCTGCTTGACAAAAAGACGCTCTCGAGAATTCAATACAAAAAAACATGCGTTGATTGCGGAGGAAGGGAAATCAAGCAGGACGACATAGTAAAGGGCTTTGAATACGAAGACGGAAAATATGTAGTCTTTAATGAAAGCGATTTTGAAAAACTTAAAACTCCAAAAGACAAAAACATAACAATTGAGAGATTTGTGGATATTTCGGAAATCGACCCAATATATTTCGACCAGCCCTTTTATGTAAATCCCACGGGAGCGGAAAGGGCTTTTGCGCTCCTTGTTAAGGCAATGGAGGAGGAAAACAAGGCGGGTATTGCTAAAACCGTTTTGGGCACAAAGGAAAAACTGATTGCGATTAGGGTCAAAAACGGTAAAATGCTGCTCTCCACCCTGTTTTTTAAAGAAGAAATACAGCCTAATCCCGCAAAGACCATAAACGAAACCATAAAAGACGCCGAGCTTAAGATGGCAAAGGCGATAATTCAGAGCATGAGCGGTCCTTTTGAACCCGAACTTTATAAAGACGAATATAAAGAGCGGGTAAAGCAGGCAATAGAGGCTAAAATAGCGGGCAAGGAAATCGCCCAGCCCTCTCAGGGCAATGTTCATAAGGTATCCGACCTTATGGAAGCTTTGCAGATGACGCTTAAAAACACAACGGGCGCCGCTCAAAAACCGCAAAAGTCCATCGCGCAAAAAAAACCGCGTAAGAGGGCAGCAAGCGAATGAGCGATTTGTTTGAGGAAAAAAACATATCCCCCATGCTTTTACACGAAACATCGCCTTTTGACGATGATAACTATATTTTTGAACTTAAGCTTGACGGAGTAAGATGTATCGCCTACCTTGACAAAAACTCAGTAACACTGAGAAACAAAAGAAACAAAGATGTCACCGAGATTTATCCCGAGCTTAAGGAGATATATAAGTGCGCTAAAAAACGCTGTATTCTTGACGGCGAGCTTGTTGTGTTGAACAATGAAGGCAAGCCTGATTTTTTCGCTCTTCAAAAACGCGCGCTTCTTTCCGCCCCCATGAGGATTAATCTTTTAGCAAAAAGAAACCCCGTGCAATTTGTGGCATACGACATTTTATATATCGGCGATAAACAAATAACCGATAAACCCTTAATGGAGCGTAAAAAAATACTTGAAAGCAACATAACAGAGGGTTACGGCCTTAGCGTTTCACGGTATATAGAAAAAAACGGTATAGCGTTTTTCGAGCTTGCCAAAGCGCAAAACCTTGAGGGGATTGTCGCCAAAAAGAAAAACGGCAAATATTTTCTTGGCAAAAGGGCAAAAGAGTGGGTAAAGATAAAGGTCATGCAGGAAGAGGACCTTATAGTGTGCGGCTATAAATTAAACGATGACGGCAACATCAAAGACCTAGTTATGGGAGTGTATGATGAGGGCGTACTTGTGCCAAGAGGCAGCGTGTCGCTTGG
>JAAZIO010000018.1 GCA_012800805.1 Clostridiales bacterium
ACGGGCATCACGGCGGTAAAAGAGATTGAATTTTTAAAAAGCCGAGGCGTTGACGTTATTGTTACCGACCATCACGAAGCGCAGGAGGAAATACCCGACTGCATAGTGGTGGACCCAAAAATTGAGCGCAAAGGTTTTTATGAGTTTTGCGGCGCGGGCGTCGCTTTCAAACTTGCCGAGGCGCTTATCGGAAGAAACGGCGCGGAGGAGCTGCTCGATATAGCGGCGATAGCCACGATAGCGGACATTGTTCCTTTGACGGGAGAAAACAGGACGATAGCAAAGCTCGGGCTTGACAGGATGGAAAAGAGAATGCGAAAGGGCGTTAAATACCTCTCGGGCGGAAGCATGAACTCTCACGATATCATGTTTAAATTCGCCCCCCGTATTAACGCCGCGGGCAGAATGGCAAACGCTATGAAAGCCGTCGACCTCTTTTTGTCCGATGACGATTTTATTTTAAAAGGCTTGTCTTTAGAGCTTATTAAAGATAACGCTTTAAGACAGGAAAAGTGCGAGCAGGCGGTTCAGGGAGCTTTAAAACAACTGCAGCGCCAAAAACTTTCAAAGACGGGAGCCATAGTGCTTTGCGGTGAGGATTGGGAAAGCGGCATTTTGGGTATCGCATGCTCAAGACTGGTCGGCCTTCTCCATAGACCTGTCCTGCTTTTAAGCGACGCGGGAGATTGTTTTAAGGGGTCGGGAAGAAGCATCCCGGAAATCAATATATTTGAGGAACTTATTAAATTTAAAGAGTTTTTTACTGCTTTCGGCGGCCACAGCCAGGCAGTTGGATTAAGCGTTGAAAAAAGCAGATTTGATGAATTTAAAAATTTATTCAATGAACACATATTAAACGCTTATCCCGCTGAAACATTTATAGAAAAGGAAGAGGCTAATTTAAAACTTGACATAAAAGAAGAGCTTACGCTTTTTTCAAAGGAGCTTACGCTGCTTGAGCCATACGGGAGCGGCAACCCAAAACCCGTATTTTCATTTGAGTGCGACAACCTTAATTTTGAGCTTTTATCGCAAGACCATATAAAATGCAAAAGAGGCTCCCTTGAGTTTGTCGGCTTTTACAAAAGCGATTATCTGACGGCCGCCAGAGCAAAGTGCGAGATAACCGCAAACTTAAACTACAATGTTTTCAATAACAGCGAAACGCCTCAGGCGATAATAAGAAATATAACGGTAAAGAGCCCCGACATTTCGGAAGAAGACCATATGTTTATGCTTCTTGAGCTTGCTTCAAGCGGGGAAGCGAAAGAGCTTAAAGCCATATCTAGAGACGAAATCATAAGGTATCTTGAAAACCCTTTCGGCACGGCGCTTGTGGCGTATACAGAAAAAGGTTACAAAAAGGCTTATGAGCTTCTGAGGGCTGAGAGCGTGACGCTCAACAAAAGGACAAGGCTAAACCCCGTAAACGATATCATATACTGCCCCGAGCCCGATTTTAAATTCGACTACTTTGAAAGAGCGATATTTTTTGATTATCCGTTCAACGCTTCGCTAAAAACAAAGGATGTTGAATATTATATCGCGAAGGGCGCTGAAAAGGTTGATTTGTCCGCATGCTCTTCAACCGACGACGAGCTAAGGGAGATATATAGGGCAATAAGAAACCTTGGGACATACAGGGCAATGCGTTACGGTTTGCTTGCCAAAAGACTTGGCGAGGCGCTGCCGAAATTCAAGATGCCCGCGATTGCGGCGTCCATCAAGATTTTTAGCCAGCTTGGCTTGATTTCCTTAAATGATAAAGGTATTATAGAACTTAAAGGCGAAAAAACTTCGCTTTACAATTCCGCGGCTTATGTATACATGCGAGAAAGGGGTATAATTAAATAAAATTATGTATGAGGCTTTGATTGAAAAACTAAAAAACGCTTATCCCGAAAACGCCGATGAAGTGCTTAAAGCCTTCGAGTTTGCGAAAAATGCGCACGAAGGGCAAAAGAGAATGTCGGGCGAAGATTATTTCACGCATCCGTGCGCCGTGGTTGAAATTCTTGTTGATTTCGGGTTTGATTATACGACGGTAATCGCTGCTTTTTTGCATGACGTTTTGGAAGACACTCCTGTCACCGCCCAAATGATAGAGGAAAACTACGGCAAACAGATTCTTGAGCTTGTCGAAGGCGTAACAAAACTTGACAAAGTGCAGTTTTTAAGCCGTGAGGACGCGCAGGCGGAGAACTTAAGAAAAATGTTTCTCGCCATGGCAAAAGACCTTAGGGTTATTATCATCAAGCTTGCCGACAGACTCCACAATATGCGCTCGCTTGCCTTTCAGCCGCCCGAAAAGCAGATGTATATATCAAAAGAAACGCTAGAGATTTACGCGCCTCTTGCGGGAAGGCTTGGAATCTCGTTTTTCAAGTGCGAGCTTGAAGATATAGCGATGTCTTATATTTATCCTAAAGAATATAAATACATTTCCGATTATATAGAGAAAAACCACCAAAAGAGAGCCGAGTTTTTGGATAACATCTGTCAGCAGATTGTTGAGAGAATGCAGGAGAAGGGTATTAACGGCGAGGTAAGCAGCAGGCAAAAGCACCTTTTTTCAATCTTCAAAAAAATGAGGAATCTGAATATCGACATCGACCAGATTTACGACCTTTTGGCGGTTCGCATCATTCTTGACGATGTAAAAGAGTGCTACACCATGCTTGGCGAAATCCACACGATGTGGAAGCCAATTCCGGGACGAGTAAAAGATTATATCGCAATGCCCAAGGCAAACAACTACCAGTCGCTTCATACCACCGTTGTTACGCAATACGGCGAGACATTTGAAGTTCAGATAAGAACAAAGGAAATGCACAAGATTGCCGAATACGGCATCGCAGCGCACTGGAAATACAAAGAGGGAAAGAATGACGCGGCTCTTGAGGCCAAAATAAGCTGGCTCAGGGAAGTCATGGACGCCGAAAAGGATATACTTGGCGCTCATGAGTTTATGGACGCGGTAAAGATAAATGTCTTTGACGATGAAGTATTCGTGTTCACCCCTAAAGGCGACGTTTACGGCTTGCCCGTAGGCTCAACCCCCATTGACCTTGCTTATAAGATACACTCCGCAATCGGCAACAAATGCGTAGGAGCTAAAATAAACAAAAAAATCGTCCCGCTCTCAACAAAGCTTCAAACAGGAGACATAGTTGAGATACTAACATCCAACTCGTCAAAAGGGCCCAGCAGGGACTGGCTTAAATATGCCCATACCGCTTCCGCCCGCTCAAAAATACGCGCTTTCTTCAAAAAACAGATGAAAGAAGACAATATAAGGCGCGGCAAAGAACTTTTGGAGCGTGAGGCAAGGCATCGCGGCTACAGTTTGTCTGAGCTTTTAATGACGGAGGGCGCAACCGACGCGATACTGGCAAGGCAGTCGCTTTCAACAATAGAAGACCTGTATGCCGCCGTGGGCTTTGGCGGAATTACCACAAACCAGGTGCTTGTAAAGCTTATCGACCTCTTTAAGGCAAGGGCGCTTACCCGAAAAATGCCCGAGCAGATTGCGGAAGAACAGATTCCCGCCGAAAAGCCCTCGTCCGCTTCGTCAAAGCACGGTGGATATCCCAGAGGCGGCGTTCTTATAAAAGGCTTTAAAGACTTCAGCGTAAGGCTTTCGCACTGCTGTTCCCCCGTTCCCGGGGATGAAATTGTGGGCTATGTATCGCGCGGCAGGGGCGTATCAGTTCACAGAAAAAACTGCCCCAATGTCAAGACGCTTGAGCCCGAAAGGCTGATTGAAGCAACCTGGGACAGCCTTGTAGGCGACACCTATTCAGTAACTCTTCGCCTTGAGTGCGAGAACCGCCCCGGTATGCTTGCGGATGTAACGGCTGTTATCGCTGCGCTTAAAATTCAGATACTTTCCGCGTCCGCTAAAGTTAATGTCAAGGATAACACGGCGCTGCTTATCGTAACCATTGAGATAAACTCCTCCTCCCAGCTTGATGAGGTGGTTAAGAAATTAAGAACAATTTCCGGTATGCACGAGGTAAACCGTTGATTAAGATAGATACTATACTTACAACATATCTTGAAACAAATACTTATATCGTCTATGACAGCAAGGCGAAAGAAGGCGCGGTTGTGGTCGACCCGGGCGGGGACTACGATAAAATAAAAGGCGCGCTCAGCGGCATTGGAAGGCGCTGTGAATATGTGCTTTTGACCCACGGCCATTTTGACCACATGAACGCCGCCGCGGAGTTTCAAAAAGAAGGCGCAACGGTAATATGCCATAGCGCCGACGCCGATAAACTGTCCTCATACCGCAGTCTTGCCCATTTTGCGGGTCTTATGACAAACAAACTTACACCCGACATAACGCTAAAGGGCGGAGAAACTTTAAATCTTTGCGGCATGAGTTTTAAGGCGATACACACTCCAGGACACACCGAAGGGGGCATGTGCTATATCGTGGAAGATAAAATTTTTTGCGGCGACACGATATTTAGGTTTTCATACGGCAGGTATGATTTTTATGGAGGAAGCTTTCAAAAGCTAAAAAATTCCATAATAAACAAGATTTTCAATCTTAAAGGCGACTATGTTTTATATCCGGGGCACGGCGAGCCTTCTACGCTTGATGAGGAAAGAAAATACAATCCGATAAAAATAGATACGGAGCAAGATGAAAATTAATTTCACTCATAATCTGGAGGATGTAGAAAACGAGCTTTTTGAGCTGATACGAGGCTTTTATCCGTTTGTGGAATTATCGGAGGACGGATACACTCTTGATATGCGCGCCTCCGTTTTGGACGATACTTTAAAAATCGAGTTTACATCCGACCGCTTCGGTAATTTTAAGAAGTTTTATTATTTCAGTTTAATAAATACCGAGCAGATTGTTTTTAAAAGAGAATACAAAAGAGCGATAAAAATTGCGCTTTACAGGACTTTAAGTTTTCTTTCCGACGTAAACCTTCCTTACGGCTGTCTTACGGGTATTCGTCCCACCAAGCTTTACAGGGAATATGGCGATAAAGCGGCGGAGGTATTTTCAAAAGAGTTTTCCGTAAGCGAAGAGAAAATAGAGCTTATCGATACAATCGTAAAAGTTCAAGAGCCGTATCTAAACAAAAAAGGCACCGTTGACATTTTTATTAACATTCC
>JAAZIO010000166.1 GCA_012800805.1 Clostridiales bacterium
GCCTCCATCGTGGGCTTTATCTCCGCAACCGAAACACCGCCGGAAGATACTATGGCCTCGGTGAACGGCGCAAGCTCTTTTAAGGTGAATTTAAGCTTCTTTAGCGCTTCAAGCAGTTTCTTTCTCTCTTCCTTTGTTATCTCGGAAGTGCTTTTTTCGGGAGATATGCCCGCATGGTTTGCCACATAGTCGACAAGCCTTGCCGGCATAAGCGAGCGCAATACCGACTTTAACACCTTTCTGTTTTTATCGGAAAACTCCCTTAAAAGCCTGTTATCAAGCGTTGAATTGTCAAGAGCGGGTTTTAAATCAAGATACAGTTCCACTCCGCTTAGTCTGTTGATAAGACTTGATAGACTTAGCGCGATTGGCCCCGACAAACCTTTTTTGGTAAAGAGCATTTCGCCGAAAAATTTGCCTATGGTTTTTCTCTGATGGACTGCTGAAAGCTCCACGTTTAAAAGCGACAATCCTTCAAGTGACGATACGTCCTCAATCGTGTTTAGGGCGCAAAGCGCGGGCTTCCATTCAACGGTTTTAAGCCCGAAAGATTTAGCAAACCTTACCCCGTCGCCAGTAGAGCCGGTTACGGGATAGCTGACGCCGCCCGTTGCTATTATTACCCTATCGCACTCGTAGGTTTTATCGTTTGTGGAAATCAAAAAACCGCTTTCAATTTTTTTAATGGATTTAACCTCGCATTGCAAAACGATTTCAACGCCAAGCTGCCTCATTTTGCCCTCTAGCGTATTTGTGACATCCGAGGCTTTGTTTGACGCGGGAAAAACCCTGTTTCCGCGCTCTAAATTCAGCTTCAGCCCCCAGCTTTCAAACATTTCGTAGAGTTTAGCGGGCGGAAGCTTATATATAGGCGAGTATAAAAATTTGGGATTTGTAACGACATTTTCAAAAAATTTTTCTTTTTCGCAAAGGTTTAAAACATTGCAGCGGCCTTTACCTGTTATATAAATCTTTTTGCCTAGTTTTTCGTTTTTTTCAAGGAGAGTAACAAAAGCGCCCTCTTCGGCCGCGGAGATAGCCGCCATCATTCCCGAGGCTCCGCCGCCGACAACGACAATCCTCACGCTTTAAACTCCTCCCCTTCCATCAGCTTTAGCGTTTTCATATCGGTGGGATAAAGGGTCAACGGAGTGATTGTGATGTACCCGCAGTCGGCATAGGCAACGTCTGTTTTTTCATCGGTGCTTTCATAACACACGGGAGTTCCCGTTAAAATGTAATTGCCGTCGCCTATAAGCTCGTAGCGGTCTGCGTATCTTCTCAGCCCAATCGGCGCCGCTACCACACCCTTTATTTTATCGGGTTCGTTATAGGGAATATTAACGCTTATCGTCACGCTGTCGCTGGCGTAAGACGCAAGTTTTTCAAGGTTATTTAAAATAAACAGAGCGGGATAGTCATAGCACTCGCCTTTTCTTACGTGAGACGATACGGCTATAGCTTTTTTATATAAGATAGTGGCTTCAATTGCGGCGTTTACTGTGCCGGAATAGAAAAGGTCGGTGCCTAAGTTCAAAACATTGTTTATGCCGGAAATGACAAGGTCAATATCTCTGCCTTTAAGTATTACATCCAGACCAAATTTTACGCAGTCCGTGGGTGTGCCGTTGACGGCGTATGTTTCGATGCCGTCGTCCATGTCCACGCACCTGTATTTAAGCGCTCTGAAAAAATTTATGGAGTGTCCCGCCCCCGAGCTTTCCTCCTCCGGCGCGATAATCACCACGCTGTGTTTAAGCGATAAGACTTTAGCAAGCGTCCTAAGCCCCGGAGCAAAATATCCGTCGTCGTTGGTAAGCAGTATGTTCATAGGCTCTTTAAATATTCAACCTCCGCATCGGTAAGATATCTGTATGCACCGCGCCCAAGACCGCCAAGCCTCAGTTCGCCCACGGCGACTCTTTTTAAGAAAATGACATTCTTTTCAACCGCTTCAAACATTCTTCTTATCTCGCGGTTTTTTCCCTCGGTTATTGCGACTTCAAGCCGAGAGATGTTTTTATCCTTGTCATACTCTAAAAGCTTAACCTTTGCCCTGCCGAAGCGCTCGCCATCCACAACCGCGCCTTTTCTTAATA
>JAAZIO010000167.1 GCA_012800805.1 Clostridiales bacterium
ACCACTATGGCTAAGTTTTCCGAAGACGAGCTGTACGATATCTTGCTGATTCGTGACAGCGGACGGCAGCTTGATGCCTTTATCAACTTTTACAACAAGTACGAAAACGAAATCTTTAAAGAAGGCAATGTCGCAATAGTTAACGATTTCGTATATTCCCGTGTCAGAAACGACAGCATAAAGCTGTTTTGGGAAGCCAAAATGGATATGATGTAATAAAAAAACGGAGCGGACGCTCCGTTTTTTGTTTGTTTTTCTTTGATTATTATTTTGCGGTTCAAAGCCATGCAGCCGCTTAGCAAGCTTAATAATTATTTTAAATGTTTTTATTTCAGCGCAAAGAAACGTCTTATAAGCTCGCCTTGCGTTTCAATCTTTCTTCCTCTATTAGCTTCTTTTTCGGAATAGTCAACGGCTCCCCCAAGATTTTGCTTTGAGCTGAACATAAGATAAGGCACGGCCGTTCCGTCGTGCGTCATGGTGGAAATCGGCGTGTAGTGGTCGGGAGTGATGAGCATAGCAAATTCTTCACCCGTTCTTTCAAAGTGCGATACAATGGCGCCTATGACTTTTTCGTCAATCAGCTCAATCGATTTTATCTTTCCTTTCAGGTTGCCGTGGTGGCCGCACTCGTCGGGCGCCTCAAGATGAATAAAGCAAAAATCGTTTTCTTTAAGAGCTTCTATCGCGGCTTTGGCTTTTCCCGAGAAGTTGGTGTTCAAGGTGCCCGTCGCGCCCTCAACATCGATAGACTTCATGCCCGCGCCTATGGCTATGCCTTTTAAAAGGTCAACGGCCGAAATAATCGCGCCTTTTTTGCCGTAACGCTCTTCAAAGCTTTCAAGCTTTGGCTTTACGCCTTGGCCCCAAAGCCACACGCAGTTTGCGGGCCTTAGGCCTTTTTGTATTCTTTGTATATTTATTTCGTGACGTGAGAGGTATTTGTATGATTCTTTATAGAGCTTTATAAATTCTTTGCTAAGCTCCCCTTTGGGCAGATACTGGGCAATTTTTTTGCCCGTGATGTTGTGCGGCGGGGTTAGCGTCATCTTATCTTTAAGCTCCGCTCCTCCGTTTACGACAAGGCAGTGACGGTAGCTTACGCCGCCGTAGAATTTAAACAGCTTTGTTCCGAATTTCTCCTCAATGCCCTGCATAAGCTCTTTTGCCTCAGGGGTGGTGATTTCTCCCGCGCTGTAGTCGACCATGGTTTTGCTCTCGAAATCGTCGTCTTCCGAGAGCGTGACAAGGTTGCAGCGCACCGCCATATCGTCGTCGCCTAAATTGACGCCGATTGAGAGAGCCTCAAGAGGGCTTCTACCGCTGTAGTAAACCGACGGGTCATAACCCAAAACCGAGAGGTTTGCGACATCGCTTCCCGGGCTCATGCCGTCGGGAACGGTCTTTACGGTGCCTATTTCGGCGGTTTTCAAAAGCCTGTCTATGCTTGGTGTCCTTGCCGCTTCAACGGGTGTTTTTCCTCCAAGGCTGTCAATTGGAAAATCCGCCATTCCGTCAAGCAGCACGAGTATGTATTTCATATAAAACCTCTAGTGTAATCAATTAAATCTTAAAGCCAAAAGCGTTTAAAGTCAATCGGAAAACAGGGGACAATTGACTAAGGCTACGGCAAAAAAAAGAAAATTAAAGAATAACAAAATCGCCCGGGGTGATGAAAAGAAAGCTTATCAAAGCTATTAAAAGCGTTAAAACAAGGATATGTGTAAGATAAATTAATAAAGCGTATCTGCCGATAAAAGACACAGGTTTGTGCCACGCTCTGTCAAGTGTGGGCAAGAGGCTTTTTTTCCTGCCGTATATAAGCGGGCCTATCATGGCGCCGAAGAAAAAGTAAGGCGCATATGTGATAAAGGGAAACAGGTCGCCCGGAGATAAGGCCCACTGCGTGTAAAAAGTTCCGGCGGGGAAAAGGAAGAACAAAAATACTGGCGTGTCGCTTGGCGGCGTGTAGCAGTGGAACAATACGGTTGAGGTTATAAATATCGCGGCGCATATAACAGAGAGAATATATTTATTCTTTTTTGCGATGAGCTGAAGGACGGCGTAAATCATTATGCAAGTTGCAAGGAAGTTCAGCACGCCGTAGTGGACAAACACCCCGCTGAAACCAAGATATCTTTGAAGCATAAAAGTTACGAGGGAAAAAACAATGGAAATTAAGCTAAGCTGTATGCCTCTTTTAAGGTTGGAGCGTGAAAGGGAGCCCGAAATTCCCGATACGGAAAAGAGCAGAAACAAAACTATTTCATGTATCACTTTTCTTGCGGGATGATGCCAGTAAAATCTTGCGTCCAAAACCGCCTTGTAGCTGTCCGTATACCTCCATGCCGAGGCGAACTCAAAGGCGATTATATTGAATATATGGTCCATTATCATAAGAAGGATGCAAAACCCTCTTATGAAATCAATTTCCCAAACCCTTTTCTTTTTTAAGCCTACTATGCCCCTCTTTTCCAAAAATCCGTCTTCTGTATCGGGGCGCTCTTTTTTTATGTCGCAAAAAAAACTTTTAATCTTAGTGTATACCGCTTTTATGCCGCTAAGGAGTTTAGAGCTTTTTTCCGCGGTTAATCCTTCCGCTTCGGCGGAGGCGCTATTTAATATATTGGCGTTATTATCTATCTTTTGGGTCATAAGTCAAGCTTTTTCTTCTTTTTCATTTCGGTTCCGAGGGGTATAAGGCCGTCCGGGGTTTCCTCATACAGGTCGTAGCGGTTTTCGTATTCGTATACCACGATGCCGGGATTCATCTTGCTTTTATATATTTTGGGCGGCTCGGGCGCGCTTCTTGAAAGCCTTTTGCCCGTATATTCGACAATTTTGGAGTCTACAAAATGGCGCTTGAAAGGTTTAATGATAAGATTTCTTACGGCTATTATAACCGAGCAGACAAAGCTGAGCCCCAAGCCGAACAGATACAGGTTGGTGTTTACTCCTCCGCCGAACGGGTTGAAATCAAGCGTCAGCCAAAGAACGCCCCCGTATATCAAATATAACAAGGGGATATACAGCCCAAAGTATACGATAAATTTGGCGACGACGGTTATTGCGATGTCGATAGCTTTAAACAGGACGCCGAATATCTTACCGCCGACAACACCTAAAATGCACCCGCTTTTCACAAGTTTTAATATAACACGCGGCGGGCTTTGTGTCAATTTGCCCCTCTTGACTTTTGTTGACGCAGCGTGATAAAATTTCCTTATTCAGATAAAATGGAGGGAACTATGCCTACCGTTCCAAAGCCGATAAGTTTTACAAAAGACGAAGGATTTTTTGAACTCTCCAAAAATACCGTTTTTTCAGGCGTCGCAAAAGGCATGGGAGGGCTGTTTTCATACCTTGGCCTTGCCTCGGGCGTTGAAAACAGGCTGACCGCCGTTATCGACGACGGTAAACAGGATGAAGAATATATGCTTCAGGTCAGCCCCGGCGAAATAAAGATAATAGGCGGGGAAAGAGGCATATATTACGGCGTAATGACGCTGCTTCAGCTTGCCGCAAAAAACCTTAAAGACGGCATAGCGAATATACCTGTGTGCAAAATAGACGACAGGCCAAAATATGCCTACCGCGGTTTTATGCTTGATGTGTCAAGACACTTTTTCCCGCCATCCACAATAAAGAAGATTTTGGATGTATTATCCGTTTTAAAAATCAATTATTTCCATCTTCATATATCGGACAATCAAGGCTACAGGCTTGAGAGCAAGGAGTTTCCAAAGCTTAACGAAATCGGAAGCGTAAGGGCGGGAACGCGCGGCGACGGCAAAGAGGTCAAAGGCTATTATACCGCGGCCGAGATTGAGGAGATGGTCGGATACGCCCTGGAGAGGCGCATCGAGATTATTCCCGAGCTTGACATTCCCGGCCACACCATAGCTTTGCTGGCGTCATACCCCTATCTTGGCTGTGAAGGAAAGGAAATGAAAGTCGCCGAAACTTTCGGCATAAGCGACAATATCCTTTGCGCGGGCAAAGAGAGCACATACGAATTTTTGTATAAGCTTGTGGACGAGATAGCCTCCTATTTCCCGTCAAAGTATTTTCATCTTGGAGGAGACGAGGCGCCAAAAACCAAATGGAAAAACTGCCCGCATTGCAAAAAGGCTCTTATTGATAACAACCTTAAAAGCTTCAGCGAGCTTCAGAGCCATTTTATAAACAAAATTATTGAAAGGCTTGAGCAAAAGGGCAAAACCGTTATTGTGTGGAATGAAGCCATCTACGGCGGGCTTTTAAAGGATGGCGCGATATGTCAGTACTGGTCTGACGGAAAGAAGCCTAGGAGAGTGTTCGCGGCGGCGGACGGGGGAAGAAAAACAATAATATCGAAATTCTCGCCGTATTACCTTGATTATCCCTACGGCATGACCCCGCTTAAAAAAACCTATAACTTTGACCCCGAGATGGACGGCTTTACCTCCGAGGGGCTCAAAAACATAATGGGAGTGGAGGCTCCCCTTTGGACGGAATATGTCGATACCGAAGAAAAGCTGTTTTACCAGATGCTTCCCCGTCTTATGGCGGTAGCGGAGAGCGGCTGGGGCAGCGCCAAAGATTATACGGATTTCAAGGTCAGGCTTGAGTCGTTAAGGCCGCTGTTTGCTATGATGGGCATAAAAATGCCAAGTCTTGGCGAGTGCGACCCGGGGCCCATAAAAGGCGCCATTGCAACCGTAAAATTCTTTATCAACGCTTTTGACAGGTCAATGATAAATTCAAGCATAAACGCCATAAAAGCTCAATCCGAAAGAAGGAGATAATATGAAAACACTTGAATACAAAAATTTCGGCAAATGCGCTCTTCTTGAAAAAGACGGAATAAAGATGTATGTCACGCTTGACATAGGCCCAAGAATCATTTATTACGGCACGGACGACATCAACTTCATGAATGAGGATATAAGCCGCAATGTTCAAAAGGGTGGAGAGTGGTTTGACGAAAACTATAAAGCGGGAGAAAAATGGTATCTCTACGGTGGACACAGGACTTGGAAAGCGCCCGAGGATATGGAAACCTATGTCACAGACAACTATCCCGTTGAAGTGAAAGAGGACGGTGAGTTTATATCTTTTAGCACGGCGCCGACAAAGTGGGGGCTTTCCTACGGCTTTAGCGTAAAGCTTGAGGACGGCGGGGCCGCGGTTATCAAAAACTTTGTGAAAAACCATAAAGAGGACAGAAAAATCGCCATCTGGTCGCTTTCGGTTGTCTGCAAGGGAGGCACGCTTTACATCAGAAGGAATGAGGTAAAAAGCGAGTATCAGCCAAGTGACAATCTGGTCATATGGCCATATAACGATTTTAATGACGAGCGTTTCCGCTACGGCAAAAAAATTATCTCCTTAAAGCAGACGGAAAAGGCGGAAGCTTTCAAATTCGGCATTTTTTCGGATAACCTCACGGCTTACTATGGAGTCTTCGATAAATTTTTGAAAATATCCTATGAGAAAAAGCAAGGTGAGTTTTGCGATTTTGGGGCAAACTTTGAAAGCTATACAAACGGCCATATACTGGAGATAGAGGCGCTTGGAGATTACGCTGAACTTAAAAGAGGCGAGGTGGTCTCGCTGTGCGAGCGCTGGGAAATACTAAGCAAAGATAACAAAGAAATTCAATCGTTGCTTGAGGACGCAAAAGAATAATGGAAGTGTTTTATCCATCGGGCGAAAATAAAAAGGCGGAGATTGCCGCAATAGGCGCTCATCAGGACGATATTGAGATTATGGCTTTTTCCGCCATAAAACAATATGGCGGCTCTTTTTCCGCAATCGTGCTTTCGGACGGCGCGGGAAGCCCACTTAAAGGAAAATATGAAGGGCTTAGAAAAGAAGAGCTTATAAAGCTTAGAAGAAACGAGCAGATTGAGGCCGCAAAGAGAGGAAATTACGCCTCTTTATATATGCTGTTTGAGCCGTCGTCGAATCTAAAAAAGGTTGATAGGTCCGTTGCCGAAAAACTTGCTGCCATATTGTCCGAAATCAAACCCAAAGAGCTTTATATTCACAGCCCGTTTGACAAGCATCCTACGCATATCGGCGCAATGAAAGTTTCGCTTGAAGCGGTTAAGCTTTTGCCTAAAGAAATTAAGCCCGAAAAGCTTTACGGCTGTGAAGTTTGGAGGGGGCTTGACTGGATGGAGGGCGACGAGGATTTAAAAGTAATTCATTTTGACGATGAAGTCGGTTTGTCGGATTATATTTTGTCGTCTTTTTCAAGCCAAAACGAGTCAAAAAACTACCTTGACGCCGCAAAGGGAAGAAGAAAATCAAATGCGACTTTCTCTGAAAGTCACTCAGTAAACCAAGCCGGGGAGGCCGCGCTGTATGTCGATTTATCGGTATTTTTAAGAGAAAACCCGCCCTCTCCGGAGGACTTCGTAGCGGCAAAAATCGACGCTTTTAAAAAGCGCACGATAGAAATTTTAACGCAATAACCGAGCCGAAACTCGGTTTTTTTATTTATTTTTAAAGATTTCGCCCTTAAAATTATACAAATTTCGCAAGAGTATAATAATTTTAAATGATTTTGTAAAGTTTTCCGATGTGTCGTTTTTTGAATTTTTGTTCGATTTGTATAAATTTATTTTTTATTACTTATGACTTTTCTTTAATCAACTGCTTTAATAGGTTCCTAGGTAAAAACCAATTATTTTTCCGTTTTTCAGCTTCTTATAGGTTTCCAGCAGGCAAAAATCAATTAATTTTTTTCAGCTGTTTTTCACGATATAAACAAAATTTATCTTAACTTTCATTAAACCGTTAAATGCTATTTTAATAAAAAAACCTATAAATCTATCAAAAATGTTCTCCGAAATAAATTGATGATTATAAAAACTTATAAAAGCTATCAATTGAAATGTTCTCTGAAATGCATTTGTAATATTAAAAACTTATTAAAGCAATCTGAAAAGTCCTTTCTATCATTTACTTACAGCCGTAATAAACTAAATAATACTGCGTTGTTTTATAAAACTGCGTTGTCTCTATTATAAAACTGCATTCCATAAATGCTTTTCCAAGCTATATAAGTTATTCCATAAATGCTTTTCCAGGCTGAATAAGGCATTCCATAAATGCATTTTAGGCTAAATAAAGCATTTCATAAATACTCTTTCAAGCTAAATAGGGCATAAATTAAATGCTTTTTCAAGCTAAAAAACACTCTTTCAAGCTAAATATTTAAATAAATTTTTAAAACAAAAGACTTTATAAATAAAAAATAGTCGAATTAAAAATGTAAACTGAATTATATAATTTTCTATCCACAACTTGCATAATATGCTAAAAAAATTAT
>JAAZIO010000002.1 GCA_012800805.1 Clostridiales bacterium
ACCAGTTGGACCCGTGGGACCCGTGTCACCTCTAGGCCCGGTTGGACCCGCTCCTATTGGACCCATGGGACCCGTGTCGCCTCTCGGACCCGTTGGACCTGTAGGACCTATCGGACCTAAGGGACCACGCGGGCAGCAACTGTTGTATTGGGATTTCAATATGTTTAAACCGTTGCCGTTAAAATTTCCTGAGCCGCGAAAATTAAAAAAATTCATATAACAGCTCCTCCTTTCTGCCTGCTATGTAAAATTGAAGAGCGTAATATGAATTAAGTAAATTTTCTAAAATATCTAATATATTGTATGTTGCCTAATCAGCCATTGATAAAAAAATCGCCACGCGAAAGCGCGGCGGTTTGCGCTAGAGTAACGGCCCTCCGCCTCCATAGCTGCTTGAACCGCATCCGTAGTTTGAGGTTCCGTAATAAGAGCCGCAGCCGTGGTTCCAACCGTAATTGCATCCGTGTCCGCATCCGCTATATGACGAGCCGTAATTTGAACAGCACCCGTCATAGGAATACCTGTCGCAGGGGTCGTATGAACAGCGGTTTTTAAACCAACTGCAAAAACAGCATGAATTGTTGCTATAACCGTAATTATATGATCCGCAGCAGTTGCCGCGATTGCCGAAATTAAAGAACATATTAAGCTCCTCCTTCTATCCTAATATATACTATGTCAAAATTTGTTAAGGTGACAAATGCCGCCCCGTTTGACTAAATAGGCTTTGCGTGTTAATCTTTAAATGTTTATGGTATACATAGGAAACAGCTGGGACGAGCTTTTAAAAGATGTGTTATCGTCCAAAACATACCTTGAACTTAGGGAATTTTTGAAGTCGGAATACTCAAAATACAAAATCTATCCCGACATGCATGACATTTTCAACGCTCTTAAGGCTACGGATTACAACGCGGTTAAGGCCGTGATAATCGGACAGGACCCATACCACGGTCCCGGCCAGGCGCACGGCTTTTGTTTTTCCGTAAAAGAAGGAGTTCCCGCGCCGCCATCTTTAAGTAACATATTCAAGGAAATAAAAGACGACCTCGGCATAGAATGCGCCTCGCCCTGTCTTCAAAAATGGGCGGAAAGGGGAGTGCTTTTGTTGAACGCGGTACTGACCGTTAGAGAAGGGCTGGCGAACTCCCACAGGGGAAGAGGCTGGGAGAGCGTGACAGACTGCGTCATAACCAAGCTGAACGAAAGGGAAACCCCCGTTGTGTTTCTGCTTTGGGGCTCATTTGCGAGGGCGAAAAAAGAGCTTATTACAAATCCCAAACACCTAATTCTTGAGGCCGCTCATCCTTCACCGCTATCTGCCCATAACAGCTTTTTCGGCTCAAGACATTTTTCTAAGGCAAACAAGTTTTTATCGGAAAGAGGCATAGAGCCAATTGACTGGAGCACCTGATAAAATCATAAGTATTCAACAAAATAAGAAAGAAAAATAAAAATCAAATAAAGAGGAATTATGACCGGAAAAGAAAGAGCAAAGCTTCGCTCCATCGCGCAAAATTTATCGCCTATATACCAGCTTGGTAAGGGCGGGATAACCGAAAATGTGCTAAACGGCCTTTCTGAGGCGCTTGAAGCAAAGGAACTTATCAAGATAAGCGTTTTGAATAACGCGGACTTCACCGCAAAAGAAATAATAGACGAGCTGTCAAATAAGCTTAACGCCGAGCCGATTTCGGCAATCGGAAACAAAATAGTTTTATACAAACGCTCGTCAAGGGAAGACATCAAGCATTTCGAATACAATGAGTAAATTAAATAATAAAGCAAATCATAAATGAAAGACTAGGCTGTTTTGAAAATTAAAAAGTCGGTATGCTTAATTGCGGTTTGCAAGGGAAAACGCTAAAACTATAAGCAAAACTTAAAGACGATAAAAAAAACCCGCCATATGGCGGGTTGCTTATTATTTAGTCTGCTTTAATTAGTCGGCTTTGTAGGGGAGAAGAGCCATAACCCTTGCTCTCTTGATAGCCGTCGCAAGCAGGCGCTGGTGCTTTGCGCATACGCCCGACATTCTGCGGGGTATAATCTTACCCTTTTCGGTGATAAACTTTTTAAGCTTGTTTACATCCTTATAATCGATGTTATCTACCTTTTCAACGCAGAAGCTGCAAACTTTCTTTTTGGGAACTCTTTTTATGGGTTTCTTTTGAAGTTCTTCGCTCATAGTCTAACTCCTTATTAATGATTAAAATGGCAAATCGTCGTCGATTGGTTTTAAGTCGTCGAAGTTTGCCGAGTCGTCTCTGTCGGAGAAGTCGTTGCGGGTTGACAGGAACTGAATTTCCTCCGCGGTAATCTCCGTCACATAGCGGCGTGTCCCGTCGCTGGCGTCGTAGCTTCTTGTTTGAATGTTGCCGACAATCGCTGCTTTTGAACCTTTCTTAAGGTATTTGCTGCAGTTTTCCGCCTGGTTTCTCCATACAACTATCGGGAGGAAGTCGGTTTCTCTTTTTCCGTCCCTTGAGTAGTTTCTGGACACCGCAAGCGTAAATCTGCAATAGGGTATACCGTTATTGGTGGTCAAAAGCTCGGGGTCTTTTGTAAGGTTGCCTATCAAAAAGACTTTATTCATGATTTCTCCTTCCCGTAGGGCGATTAAGCGTCTTTTTTAACTATCATGTTTCTTAAGACGAAGTCGTTGATGCGAAGTTGTCTGTCGAGCTCCGCGGGGACGTCCTCTTTGGCCTTGAAATTCATGACCACATAGTAGCCCTCGTATCTCTTGGCGTTCTTGAAATCGATGGGGTAGGCAAGCTTTCTTGTGCCCCATTTTTCGATTGACTCGACGCTTCCGCCAAGCGACTCAACCAAAGACTGGAACTTCTCCACAACTTGAGCTTTCTGCTCGTCATCGATGTCGTTTTGGATAATGTAGAGAACCTCGTAGTTTAACATTTTAACCTCCTTTTGGACTTATGGCTCTTTCGAGCAAGGATAGAGCGCAATAGCGCCCCGCTGTTTGCCAGCTTTAGTTATTATCTTATAAAAAAATAATTTTGTAAAGCAAAGTTAAGTAAATTAATTATCTGAGTGCAGCAAACGCTTGATTTTCTGAAGCGTGTTGTCAACATACTTAGAGTTAACGCCGCAGTTTTTTGCGATGTCGGAATATCTGTGCCCGTCAAGGTAAAGTTTTAAAATTTTAAGCTCCACGGGGGCAAGCTTGTGCTCAAGCGTTTCTTTAATGTCGTTTACCGTTTCTTCTTCAATCACTTTGTCTTCGGGGCTGAGCTCGGGCGCGGAGACGGTTTCAATAAATTCAGTGTCGTCCTGATCGTCGTAAGCCTTTGAAAAAAGCGAAACATATTCGTTTAAAAAGCTGTGTTTTTTTCTTCTCGATGTCTTTACCGCGTCTTTCAGCCTTCTTTTTACGCAAAGAAGGGCAAAAGTTTTAAACGAGGCGCTCTTTTTCTCGTCATACTCTTTTATAGCCTGGAAAAGCCCTATCATGCCTTCCTGCACGAGGTCAAACTTGTCCGCGCCGGCGATAAAATATAAGTCCGCCGCGTTCTTTACGTGGCCTTTATAGCGGTTGAATATTTCGTTTTGCGCCGAAGCTTCCCCAAGCCTCGCCATTTTTACCAAAGCCTCGTCCGTATACTCTTGCACTATGACCTCTGCCTCACTATTTCGTAAAGTGCCACTCCCGCCGCTACCGAGGCGTTAAGTGACGAAACTTTTCCCGACTGCGGTATGGTAACCACGCCGTCGCAAAGCTCCTTTGTCAGCCTTCTTATGCCGTTGCCTTCGCTTCCGATGACTATCGCTATGTCGCCTTTAAGGTTTGCCCTGTCTATTTTCTCTCCGTCGAAATCGGTGGCGAAAACAAACACCCCGCGCTCTTTAAGCTCTCTTATGGCATCGTTGATGTTTGTCATTCTGCAAATGGGTATATGCGCGCACGCTCCCGCGGAAGCCTTTATAACCGTCCCGTTAACTTGAGCCGAGCGGTGTTTTTGAATAATTACGCCGTGCGCCCCGAAACACTCGGCGGACCTTATTATCGCGCCCATGTTGTGCGGGTCCGTAATCTCGTCAAGTATTACTACAATCAGGCTTTGATTTTTTTCTTTTGCAAAGTTTATTATATCGTCAAGGCTTGAATAGTCAAATTCCGTAAGCGAGAGTGCCACGCCCTGGTGCTTGTCGGTTCCCGCAAGACGGGTGATGGACTCTTTTGGGGCAAAAGTGTAAAATATGCCTTTTTCTTTTGCAAGCGATATGAAAGACTTTAGCGAGCCGTCCTTGCTATCCTTTTCCAGAACCAGCTTATCAATAGGCTTATCCGATTTTAAAGCTTCTTTGACGGGGTTTTTTCCGTAGATTATCATTTTTCACCTTTTTTCCAACAGTTCAAACAGGCGTTCGGTTTTGCCTGTAAGATAAAGATATCCTATTACGGCCTCAAACCCGCTTGCGTAGCGGTATTCGCCGATTGAGGCGTGTTTTGCGCTTGTGTGTATTTTGGCGTTTCGCGCCTTTCTAAAAATTTCGCTCTCGGTTTCGCTAAGCGTCGGCAGCGCCTTTTCGATTTTTTTTGCCTGGCTTACCGCCTTTACCTCGGCCGCAACCAAGGCGTTTAGGACATTTGTGTCTTCACCCTCGTTTTCAAGAGCGGCCCTGGTTCGTTCATATAATGTATGCACGCAGTCTCCGATAAAGGCGAGGGTTATGGGGTTTAATTTCAAAGCCTCGCTATCCGAAAGCGGAGGATTAATCGAAAATTTTGGCAAAAATTGCATCATATCAGAAATCTTACCACATTAAGGCCGCATTGACAACAAGACTTTAAGTGTGATATAAATATTATGTATATGTTTGCCCTCCTTTAAGCAACCGGGCAGGCATTTGGGGGCAGGGATGACATTGAAAAAACACAGAAAAATAATATACATAGCCGTGTTGGTGCTTCTTGCCATGTTGTCGGCAACGCTTGCCGCATGCGGCATGTGGAAAACCCCGCTGATAAGCCTTGAGGTTGACCAGGCGGAAGTTTACCTTACAGTTGGCGAGCAGCACCAAATCAGCGTCAGCCTTTACCCCTCGTCGGTTAATGTAAAATTGAATTATAAATCCTCCAACGAAACGGTTGCGGCGGTTTCGTCAAGCGGGCTTATAAAAGCACTCGCCGTAGGGGAAGCGGAGGTCACAGTATCAAGCGAGGACAGACAACACTCGGACAAGGTCAAAGTTTATGTCGATTACGAGGAAATCGAGGGCATAACGCTAAATGTTAAAGACAACATTCAGTGCACCCATGTAGAAAAGCTTGAACAGCCCTATCCCGCAACTTTCGAGCTCACCTGGCAAGGAAATGTCCCCGAGGATAAGAATATCGAATGGTTCCTGTCCGTCGAAGGCGGAGAAAGCAGGAAGCTCGACGAGTTCGACAATAAAACCACAATCAAACTGACGCCCGAGAAAAAACTCGGCTATTACGGTCAGGTTTACGCAAAGCTTTCTTACGGCACGCGTGTTTATACATCGCAAACCGTGCATTTCGGATATTTCAGATATTTCAACCCAAACGATTTGAAACTGTTTTTAATCTCGGGCTATGACAAGGAGGAAGAGGACGCCGAGGGCGCATACTACATTGTCCAAAACGGCGCGCCTTTAAAATTCCGCCTGCAGGACTGGTCAAGCGAGTGCAACATCAATCCCGACATCCAGTGGCTCTACACCACCGGCGACACCGAATTTAACTACAACTACGACTCGCAGCGCAGGGTCATACCAGGCGAAAAAACACGCTCGCTTACTTTCTCCGTTCCCGGTGAGGGCGAAGACAAAGTCGGCTATTACATCGTCTATGTTGCGGTAGACAACGTCGTATCGCAGGTCAAAGTAAGGCTGAAATCGCGAGTGGCCGACGTCTCGGGCGTTACGATAAGAGACGATAAAATGGATACATCGTCTATAATGGTTGCGGAAAATGTTTGGAAGGTCGACCTTACCGCGGACTGGAACAAGGGATTTACCTCTGGCACGGAATACATTGAGTGGTTTGTCAACGGAGAACTTCAGAAGGATCAAAACTCGGAAAAGTTCAGCTACACCCCGCCCGCAATACACGGCGTTTATGTGGTGAGCGTAAGGGTTTACAACTCTCCGGACAGCACGCTGTATGACGAGGCTAGCTATGTAATAACCGTTACGGAAAACTTCCTTGCAATAGAAAAGGTTTCGCTAGAGCTTGTAAGCGGAAGCCTTGTGCAAAAGAGCAAGACTTTTGAGCCCGTTACGGTTAAAGCCTCGGTAGTGTATCCTTTAAGCGGATATAACGAATACGCTCCCTTAAAATTTGTTGTAAACGGAGTGGCAATCACAAGCTCCACTGACGGATACCTCTACAACGCTAAGGAAAGAACGCTGACTTTCACGCCTAATTCGGGCGAGACCAATGTTTACGCAGAGATTGACAACATCAAGAGCAACCGCCTGACCTTCGCCGCTATGGCCAAAGGCGAATACGCGGAATATTCTGAGTATCTCAATAACACATATATCTGGGAAGGGGATGTATACAATACATACATTTCGTATCCCGAAGAGTTCTTCATTGTGGTTTCATACGCCCTTATGTGCGGTATCGATTATGCCCTGCCCATCTTTATACACAGCTCGTCTGGCATCAATATCAATAACATAAGGGGAGAGAGGGGTGCCACAATCGCCGCTTTCAATTACTACTCCGACGGCGATATGGGCATTTCCATTACTGCGGCGTCCCATAGCAACGACGGCAAGTTTGAGCTTAGCGTAACGCCGGGGCTTGTAACCTCGCCCGTCAAAGGAAGATATGTTTCCGATTACACCTATATAGAAGACAGAGGCTATGAGATCCACGGAGGCGGCTCGGGACGCTCCACGCTGTATATCGACAGCGCGCCCGAATACACCCAGCTTGTATCGACGTCAAACCACTTATACAGGGTGCTTTCATGGGGTATGAAGCCCGTGAACCTGTCAGAAAGGATGAGGGATCTTTACGGCCTTATAAGAACCGTTGTCCTTGACGTATGCTCGGACGATATGAGCGAGCTTGAAAAGGCGCATGTGCTTTATGACTGGCTGGTATCCAATGTGGTATACGACTATGGAATCGTAAACGCTTCGCAGGCGGGAGCGCTAACCGGCAAAGAGGCGCTGCAATACGCCAGTTACTACCTTGAGGGCGTATTCTATGACAAGCTTGCCGTTTGCGACGGCATCTCAAAGGCATACTGCGCTCTGCTTGGCATGGAGGGAATAAAAGCGGTCAGAGTTACGGGTGTTGCGGGCGGCGGCGACCACGCTTGGAACAAAATTTTGATTGAGGCTGACGGAAGCGGCGTAAAGAAATGGTGGGCGGTTGACGCCACATGGGCCAATGTCAAGATTGAGGAAGCCTACAACAGAGGAAGAGAAATTTATTTCCACTCCTACTTCCTTATTACCCAAAACGAGATATCGCTGGACCATATTGAAACCGATGTGTCGTTCATTCTCGCAAACGGTCAGGAATACAGATACAACCCGTTCCCGGTAGCCACAAACGACGCCACTGACTTTTTCTCGACTATAACATATCGGGTCGTGACGGAAATGTTGACCTTTAGTAGCGACTTAAGCTTTGGCGACGCGGCGATTAACAATGTCGAAGAGCTTGCGATAGCGCTTGCATATAGCTACAGCGTGGATAAATATATAGTGGTCAAACCAAGCGGCGTCAGCATCAACGACTCTAACTTGACTGCGGCGCTGGCGCTAATTAAAGACAAACACAAATACAAAATATACAGCATATCTTTAAGCGAGTATAATAATTCTCTCTATCTTATAAAGATGGTTTCCAATCCGCAATAATAATTTAATCGTGGCTTTAGCGGCTTATTAGCAAGATAAAACACCTCCCACGAGGTGTTTTTTAATAAAAAAATAGCGCCTTAAGATAAACTTAAGGCGCTATAGCATAAATGAGACGCTTATAAAAAGCTTCGGAGCTCGTTAATATTTGATTGCATCATATTGACATAATCTACAGCGAGCTGAGGCACTTCGTCACCTTCGGACTGCATCTCATTTATTACGCTTTGCACTGAGTTTATGCCCATGTTGGTTCCTTCAATCATCATCTCGCTGATGTGCGAGTCGCTAGGGTCAAACATGGCATTGAATTTTGCGCTCATTTTGAGCATGCTCTTTTGGAACTTGTTGGGCTTGGATTCTTTTACTTTATGGTCCGTAAGCTGTTGTTCGGCTTCGGTCTTTATTTTCTGATAACTGATTTTATGTTGAGCAAGTTTATTCGCTAGGTCCTGGCTTTGGACATAAGGGGCCACATTGTCGATAGCGTCTATACCAAGCTCGGTATTTTTAACGATTTCCTCGATGATTTTCATAAAACACTCCTTTTTGTCGTTCGCATATATATTGCTCCGTAATTTAGAAATTATTCTATGATTTGGCTGTAAACTTTAGGCAAAAAATAGATATAAGCTTTTACATTACGGTTTTCCTTTGTGAAACGATAAAACCGCAAGAAATTTGCGGTTAACTTAGTTAAAGAATTAAATAGGCTTTTTTAGATATCTTATTTAAAGCGTTGGAGCATTTTAT
>JAAZIO010000168.1 GCA_012800805.1 Clostridiales bacterium
GAGTTGATTATAAGGTTTATGCTCTCTCTAAGTATTTCCTCGCTTTCTAAGGTTGTTGGTGTAACCTTAAAGTATTTGTTTAAAGGCGCTTTTACATCCATTGCGATATAGTCTATAAGCTTTAATTCTATCAGCTCTCTTATCACATCGGGACGCTTTCCGTTGGTGTCCACCTTCACGTCAAGCCCCATTGCCTTTATTTTTTTTATAAAATCCAAAAGGTCCGCTTGAAGCGTAGGTTCTCCGCCAGTAATAACCACCCCGTCAAGCAAAAACTTGTCTCTTTCGATTTTCTTTAGAATTTCATCCTCGGACAGAAGTTCGGGATTATCCAAAATGCTCTTGTTGTGGCAATACCAGCAGCGCATATTGCAATATGGCGTAAAAACCAAAGCCGCTATGCGCCCTTTAAAATCTATAAACGAATTCGGTTGAAAACCCGCTATTTGCATATAACACCTTAATATGTTTTTTTATTGTTTTATCTTAAAAGATTTTTTGTTTTATCTTAATTGAATTTCATTCTATTAATATTTGTTGTTTTCTTGATTTTTCATCCTGTTTATTATTTAATATTTTTAATTATCCGAGAATTTCATTCTGTTTTTATTAATAATTGATTTTCTAGTCCGTTTAATATATAATCCGTTTTTGCTAGTCCGTTTTCTGCCTTTGAACTTACCCGCTTACATTCTTTTTATTTAATTTTAATACTTTCCGTTTTAAATAAAAGAGGCGGGCTTGCGCCCGCCCCGATATTACATTACAACCTGCTCGGGTCTTACGACATATTTTCTTCTCTCGCGATACTCCTCTTTCTTGCCCTTGTTGTAGTTTTGGACGGGCCTTAAGTATCCTACAACGCGGGAGTAGACCTCGGTTTCGGCTCCGCAGTGCGGGCAGGTGAAGTGCTCGCCCGTAATATAGCCGTGAGTGTTGCATACGCTGAACGTAGGCGTGATGGAAATGTAGGGCATCTTTGAGATGGTAAAGATTTTCTTGATGAGCTTTTTGCAAAGCTCGGGGTCTTCTATCTTCTCGCCGAGGTAGAGGTGCTGAACGGTGCCGCCCGTGTAGAGCGACTGAAGCTCGTCTTGCAGCCTGACCGTTTCCATAATGTCATCGGTATAACCTACGGGGAGCTGAGTTGAGTTGGTATAGTATACATCCTTTTCGCCCGCGGTGATGATGTTGGGATATATTTTTTTGTCAAGGCGCGCAAGGCGGTATGATGTTCCTTCCGCGGGAGTGGCCTCAAGATTATAGTAATGGCCGGTCTCCTTTTGGAACTCAATCATAAGCTCTCTTAGATAGTGCATGATTTTCAGCGCAAACGATTGACCCTCGGGCGTGGTGATGTCTTTGCCCATGAAGTTGAGCAGAGCCTCGTTCATGCCAATGATTCCGATTGTGTTGAAGTGGTTGGACCAATACTCGCCCGTGCGCTCTTTTACGCCTCTTAAAAAATGGGCGGAGTAGGGATACAGCCCGCGCTCGCTTTGAGCTTCTATTATCTTGCGCTTTATTTCAAGAGAGGTCTTGCCGAGCGTGGCAAGGTGTCTTAGTCTGTCAAGGAATTCGGTTTCGGTCTTGGCGAGATAGCCGACTCTCGGCAGATTAAGCGTTACAACGCCAATTGAGCCGGTGTGCGGGTTGGAGCCAAACAAGCCGCCTCCCCTCTTTCTGAGCTCCGACACGTCAAGGCGAAGCCTGCAGCACATCGATACGGCGTCCTCGGGCGAAAGGTCGGAGTTGACATAGTTTGCAAAGTAAGGAATTCCGTATTTGCTGGTTATCTTCATAAAAGCGTTGACAACCTCGCTGTCCCAGTCGAATTCCCTCGTTACATTGATGGTGGGAATGGGGAATGTGAACACTCTGCCTTTGGCGTCGCCCTCAAGCATGACGTCGCAGAAAGCGAGGTTGAAGATATCCATTTCCTTTTGGAAGTCTTTATATGTTTCCTCTTTGTATTCGCCGCCGATTATTACGGGCTGGTCGGCAAGCGTTCTTGGGACCTTGATGTCGAACGTGAGGTTTGAGAACGGGCACTGGAAGCCGACTCTCGTGGGAACATTGATGTTGAAAACAAACTCCTGAATGCACTGGCGGACCTGCTCATAAGTCATGTTGTCATAGCGAATGAACGGCGCGCAGTATGTATCGATGGAGCTCCAGGCTTGAGCGCCCGCGGTCTCGCCTTGGGTTGTGAATGTGGAGTTTACAAGCTGTCCCAAGAAAGAGCGGAGGTGTTTTGCGGGGCGGGACTCAACCTTTCCCGTTACTCCGCCAAAGCCTTCAAGCAAAAGCTGTCTTGTATCCCAGCCGGCGCAGTAGGGGCCGAAGAATCCGAGGTCGTGAAGATGGATGTCGCCGGACTCGTGCGCCTCCCTGACCTCTTTGGGATAGACCTTATAGAGCCAGTATTTTTTCGTAAAGTGTTCGCGGACATAGTTGTTAAGCCCGTTTACAGACTTTTGCATGTTGGCGTTTTCCTTTACGCCCCAGTCCTTGTCCGCAAGGTAGCCCGTGAATAGTTCGGATGTCTCGCCGATAAGAGCGTTGATGTTTCTTGCCTCCTGACGGCGTTCACGATAGAGAATGAAAGCCTTTGCGGTTTGCGCGTGTCCCTCGTTGATAAGGACCTGCTCAACCAAATCCTGAATGTCTTCTACCGAAGGTATTTTATCGACATACTTGGCTTCAGCCGCCTTAACGACCAGATCGGCCAGCGTTGCCGCAAGCACCTTGTCCTTTCCCCCTATTGCCTGCGCCGCTTTGAAAATCGCGTCGGTGATTTTCTGCTTGTCGAAAAACTCGATTCTACCGTCGCGCTTTAAAATTTTGCTTATCATAAATCCTCCTTTAAGAATCCGGCAACCAAATATTGGGTCGCCAAGCTGTTACAAACCTATATTATCACAACTATATAGTTTGTCAACACCAGTTTATACCACAATATATTGTTGTGTGTGAAACTTTTCCAATTTTTGTTTCATATTCACCTTTTTATTCTTTTATTCAGCTTTTTGTATAAGTATAAAAATAACCGCGCCATGCGCAGTTATTTTATTATATAACTTATAATTATCATTTAATTTATGTCTTTAATACGGCTGTATATGTGTTTAGCTATATTATCTTTACTATGGCTAAAAAATTTTAGATGATTTTAGTTCAATTCAAGCAAAAGCCAAAAATCATCTCTTTTTATAAAGAGATTGATTTTTAAACTTATAACGCCATCGTTTATCTCCCCGCGCTCTTTAAACTCAATCGTTCCGTTGTTATCAACCGCGACCCTTTCGGTTTTAAAGGAGATAACTCCCTCCTCATTCACGCTGCACTCCACCGTGCCGGCAAGCCATGTTATATACAGCTCTTTTACCCCGTTTCTGTAAAGCCTTCCGTTTGTGGAAGCTACTTCGGCCGTGGGGTGGCCGTATTTTTTGTTGGGATAAAGCATAAAGACGGAGCCCAAATTTTTCAGGCTTTGATTTATGTAAAGGCTGTATGGCTCCCTCTCTTCCGAAGGCTCGCCGCCCACGGAGATTACGGCGTATTCGCACTTGACAAAGCTTAAAAAGTCGTCACCCGAAGAGTCCTTTCCGCCGTGGTGCGCCACTTTCAAAATGTCCGCGTCGAAATCTAAGTTCCTTACCCCTTTTGACGCCATGATGTCAAGAAAGTTCTTTTCCGAGCTTGAGGAAATGTCGCTCTTGTTCGCGTCGCCCGTAAGTACAAGCTTTCTTCCGTTGCACTCGACAATGATTATCGGGGATACGTCGTTTGCGTCATGGGCGTCGTTAATCCTCATGGTTTTATAATACTCGTCGCTTCTGCAATACATCGTTATTTTGTATCCTGCGCCCGTGATTTCGATAATGCCTGTAAGAAAATCAATTTCGCACTCCTCGCCGCTCTCTTTTTTTGCGTTTTTAGCCTCTTTTACGGCGTTCAGATAAGCCGCGGTATCCTTTACCTTATACTCAGAGGATAATCCCAGGCTTCTGTTTTTGTCGTCAATCTTTGGAAAATACACCTTTTCCACATGCTTTACGCTTTTTATCGCATAGTCAAGGCTCCCGCAGTGGTCCGCGTCGGTGTGGGTAAGAACCACATAGTCAAGTTTCTCTACCCCGTATTTTGTAAAAAACAATGCTATCGCCTCCTCAACCGCTTTTAAGTTATCCCCTCCGTCAACAAGCATGGTTTTTCCGTCGGGAAGAGCGAGGAATATGCAATCCCCCTGTCCGACATCAAGAAACACCGCACTCAAAGCGCCCTCTGGGGTGCTTCCTTTTAAAAACAGAGATTTAAGATAATCAACGCCGTCATTCCATGCGTCGGGGAATGCAAACCTTACGACAACCAAAATCAGCGCAAGCGCCAAAACAATCGCCAGTGCCGCTGTTAAGAGTTTTCTTTTCTTTGTCATAGTTATTTCATTATACTACACTTTTATAAAATAAGACCCGCCAAAAGGCGGGTCTTTTTATTTTTGTTTGTTAGTCCGCGTCGGCCGCGTCCAGCATTGCCTGCAGTTTTTCCTCTTTTGTGAGTTTTTTTGTGGGAATCTGCATGCTGTCGCCGTAGCGTACAAAGAACATGATTGCGATAGCGATGAATACGCAAACCGCCGAGTAGGCAAACAGCGAGGCGTTGCCGTAGTTATCCATGATGGTGCCGGCGATAAATGGAGTGATTGCTTGAGCCGACATCGTCGCGGTGTAGTAGAAACCGGTATATTTGCCTACGTCTTCGGCTTTTGCGAGCTCAACTACCATCGGGAATGTGTTGACGTTGGCGATGATAAGGCCAAAGCCCGCTATGAGATAGAAGAGCGCAAACAGAGCGGCTTTTGCAAGCTCAACCTGAGCCATTATGATTATGGGCGTTGCAAGAAGAACGAATGACACGGTCGCTAAAGCAAAGCCTAGCATTATCGAGCGTTTGCGTCCTATCTTTACCGCAAGAATACCTACGGGGATGAACGCGATAGCGGATACCGCCATCGATACACCCGAAATTATCGAAGCAACAGACGCTTTAAGGTTTAGCGCCTTTACGCAGTATACCGAGAGGTTTGAAGATACAGCGTTGTATCCCATGAACCACATGAAGATTGATGCGAGAATGAGGATGAACGAAACTTTCTTTGCCTTTTCAAGCTTGACCTTTCTCTCTTCGGGAGTAAGGTGAGCGTATTTCTTGTTGAACTTAAGCTCTATCTTTTCGTTAAGCGAGAGCTTTTTGTTCTTTACATACTCTTCAGCGCCGCCGACTGCAGCTCCCTGCTCGACGTCTTCGGCAACGAGGGCGAGCTCTTCCATCTTCTTGATTTCGGCCTCTTCCTCGTCCTTATCGGTTATGCCGTATTCTTCGCAGGTCTTTCTGCACTTGTCAACGAGCTTCTTCTCTTTAACTAGAGAGAGGAACGCCACAAGCAGAAGCACCATGCAAACTGCGACGGTGGAGAAGATTATGATATACGATTCGCTGGATTCAAACATCAACGCCACGGTATAGATAACAAACGCCAGCGCGCCGCCTATGCCGCCCATGAGGTTAATCATGGCGTTGGCCTGGCTGCGCAGGGGCTTGGGCGTGACATCGGGCATGAGCGCCACCGCGGGCGAACGATATGTTGCCATTGCGATAAGCGTAAAGAGCAGAACAATCATATAGATGACAAGCGTCGTGACGCCTTGCTTTGAGCTGAGCACCGCGGCCTCGACCTGCTCGCTTATATAGGTGTTCATGCCGGCTTGAGCGTATCTTGAGTAAGCGGCGTTTCCGTCGATAATCTGCTGGATGGTCTTGCCGCTTGCTTTATCGGCTTCCGTCGCGTCGGCAGCTTTTACGACGTTTCCGCCAACGACATAGTCGTCAAGCGCCACTTCAACGCCCTTATACTTATAGGTTTTTTCACCCGCGCCAAGGAATCCGCCCGAGCTGGTCAGATTGTTGTCAAAACGGAGCGAGGTGAAGAACTCCCTTGTGTCCACGCCGTTCATCTTTAAGAACGCGCGGTCGCAGTAGACGTTGGAGTAGTTGGGGTCGGTAAAGTCAAGCGACGCTTTGTCGTAGAACATTCCGAGCGTATCCTGCATGAACTGGTCATCGTTGAATCTTGCGATATAGTCTTCTCTGACCTGTTCCGAACTCTTAAGCTGAGGATACGAGGAAATTGGAACCAAAATCATCAGTACGGCGGACATAACCGTTCCTATGATGATAAATGGCGTTCTTCTGCCGAACTTTTGCACCAGCTTGCCGCCGGATTTGTCGGAGATTTTACCGAAGAGGGGCAGAAGGAACAAGCTTAAAAGATTGTCCAGACCCATGATTAGTCCGCGCATCATGTTGGATAAGCCGAAAGTCTTTTCGAGCAGCAGCGGAACCACGAAGTCATACATGGACCAAAACAGCATGATAATCGCAAACGCCAAACCGACTTTGATCGTCTGCGGATAGTCCAGCCTAAGCGGTTTTTTCTCTTCCGCGCCTGTCGCCGCGGCCGCCGCTTCGGCTCCCGATGATTCGGGTTTCATCTTTTTAGCCATTGCTTTTCTCCTTGAGTTATTTTGGTTTAGATGTTAATATTATACATCAAAAAATCGGGCGTGTAAATATTGAATTTTTTCGCCAAAAAGCGCTATATGTCTGTATTTATTATTAATCGTTTTTTAAAAAGAATGTAAGATTATAATGAAATAAAAAGCCCCGTCTTGGGGCAAGCTGTTTTATTTTTTATAAATCCCGCCTTGGGGCAAGCTGTTTATTAATTTTGTATTTTCTTTAATATTTTAAAAGAATACGGCGTCAGCGAAACCTGGCTGTCCATTTCCGCCCCCTCCCACATATCGAGGTATTTTCCGTCAAGCGGAACGGAATATGTTGCTTTTGAGTTGTTTACATAAACCCTTATTTTTTTGTCTTTGTTCACTCTTTCAAACGCAAGCAGGCCGCCCTCGTTTAAAAACACGGTTTCGCCGAGCATTTCTTCTTTAAGCTCGTGTCTTATTCCGCCAAGCTTTTTAAAGAATTCAATAAGCTCTTTATCTTCTCTTCCCCAGGGATAAGTCCTTCTGTTTATAGGGTCTTCATAGCCCGTCAGCCCCGCCTCGTCGCCGTAATACAAGCAAGGTATCCCGGGGAGCGTATACTGAAGCGCCGCCGCAAGATAAAGCCTTCTTTTTGCTCTCTCAAGGAAAGAGCCCTGTATTTTTATTCCCGCCCTTTCTTTTTTGCTGGTTCCGTCAATGGGATACTCAGACAGCGAGTTTATGATTCTTACCGTGTCATGCGAGCTGAGCATATTCAACAAAACATCCAAAGACTGCTTTGGATAGTTTTGCAAAATGGAGCCGACTTTTCTTTTGAACTCCAAAGCGTTGCCCGTGATTGCGTAGTTTATTATCGCTTCCTTAAACGGATAATTGGTAACTCCGTCGAGCTGCTCGCCCATAAAATACGGGCGCCAGCGGTCGTAGCTGATTTTGGTTGAGGCATCCTCCCAAACCTCCCCAATTATAAGACATTCGGGATCCGCCCTCTTTACGGCTTTTCTCAGCTCGTCCATGAAATCCACGGGGAGCTCGTCTACAACGTCAAGCCTCCAACCCTTAACCCCCATCTTTGTCCATTTTTCAATCACGCCGCCCTCGCCCAGTATCATCTTGCGGTATGAGGGATTGGATTTATTTACCGTGGGAACAACGGTGCAGCCCCACCAGCAGTGGTAACTTTCGGGAAAATCGTAAAAATAATACCAGTCGTAATACGGTGACTCTTTGCTCTGATAGGCGCCAAGGCTGTCATATCTTCCGTTTTTGTTAAAATAAATGCTATCGCTGCCCGTGTGATTGAACACGCCGTCAAGCATCACCGAAATGCCTTTGTTTTTGCACTCGGCAAGAAGCTCTTTAAACTCCTCCTCGTCTCCGAAAAGGGAGTCTATCTTAAAATAGTCCGCCGTATCGTAGCGGTGGTTGGACCACGATTCGAAAATGGGGGAAAGATATAAAATGGTTACGCCAAGCGATTTTAAATAGTCTAGTTTTGAAATTATTCCTTTGATGTTTCCGCCGAAATAGTCGTCCGCCTTATACTCCTCGCCGGGGTTGACGACAACGGGGTCCTCATACCAATCTTTATGCAAGGTGCCGCTTTTGTCAAAGGGCCTCTCTCCCGCCTTGCAGAAACGGTCCGCGAACACATGGTAGATTATCCCGCCCTTTGCCCACTCGGGAGTGATGTAGTCAAACTTTGCGACTGTAAGCTGCCACTCGGGAAGCCACTCGCCGCAGATTGCCGTTCCGTCCGCGGACTGGCCGAAATATTTCGTGCCGAACGGGGTCTCGGCCTCAAAACGATAGTGCCATATTCCCCATTCGGGCGCATGGAATTTGAAAACAAAGATATCCTCCCCGTCTTTTTTTGTCCTTTCAACGGGGGCGATGCGGATTTGCTTATCTTCTTTTCTTAAAAAAAGCGAAACTTCCCCCGCAGAAAAGCTTTCGCTTAAGGGGAAAGTTATAGTTGTCGGCTCGTCCATAAAAGACGCGCCGTAAGGCTTTTTGTGAATGAGCGGATTATACATTTATCAATATATGGGTTTGATGTTCCAGATTCTCTTGGCGTATTCCTCAACCGCCCTGTCGCTGGCGAAGAAGCCCGCCTTTGCGATGTTGACAAGCGACATCCTGTTCCAACGCTCTTTGTCGGAGTAAGCCTTGTTGACTCTGTCCTGAGCGCCTTTATAAGACTCGAAGTCCTCAAGCACCATGTAGGGATCTGCCTGGCCGTGGTTTCCGATAAGGAGAGAGTCCGCTATTTCGCCAAAGCTCACTCCGCCTATGCCGGCTCTTAAGGAATCTATTATTCTTCTTATTGAGAAATTGTTGTGGTAGTGCCAGGAGGGATTGTAGCCTCTTCTGTAAAGCTCTCTCACCTGCTCGGTCAAAAGTCCGAAAAGGAAGATGTTTTCGTCGCCGACCTCCTCGTGAATTTCGACATTCGCGCCGTCCAGCGTGCCGATGGTTATCGCGCCGTTAATCATGAATTTCATGTTGCCCGTGCCCGACGCCTCTTTGCCCGCAAGGGAAATCTGCTCGGAAAGCTCCGCGGCCGGCATTATGAGCTCGGCAAGGCTTACGGAATAGTTTTCAAGGAAGACCACTTTAATCTTGCCTTTGATGTCGGGGTCATTGTTAACCTGCTTTCCTATCATCCAGATAAGCCTTATTATCTGCTTTGCCATGTAGTAGGCGCTTGCGGCTTTGGCTGAGAATATGAAAACTCTCGGTTGTATGTCGAGGTCGGGGTTTTCCTTGATGCGATAGTAGAGGTCGAGGATATGCAGCGCGTTGAGGAGCTGTCTTTTATACTCGTGAAGCCTCTTTACCTGCACATCGAATATGGACGAGGGTGAAACCTCGATGCCGTTTTTATCTTTGATGAATTTAGCAAGCCTTACCTTGTTTTCGTATTTTACTTCAGATAGCCTATTAAGAACATCCTTATCGCCCATGAACTTCATCAGGCCTTCAAGCTCTGCGGGGTTTTTCCTCCACTTGTCGCCGATAAGGTCGTTGATTAGCGAGGCAAGGCCCGGGTTAGCCTGGTCTACCCAGCGGCGGTGGGTAATGCCGTTGGTGACGTTTGTAAACTTTTCGGGATGCATTCTGAAGTAATCGTTAAACACTTCATCTTTTAAAATGTCGGAGTGAAGCTTTGACACGCCGTTGATTGTGTGCGAGGTCGCAAGGCAAAGGTTTGCCATTTTAACCTGCATATTGGAAAGTATGGCGTTTGCCGAAACCTTAGACCAGTCGTTGGGATAAAACTCCCAAAGCTCTTTGCAGAAGCGCTGGTTGATTTCGTTTACTATCTGGAAGATTCTGGGAAGCAGGTTTTGGAAGAGGTCCTGCGGCCAGGTTTCGAGCGCCTCCGGCATTACGGTGTGGTTGGTGTATGATATCGTTTCGGTGGCTATCTTCCACGCCTTTTCCCAGGAATAGCCGTATTCGTCAAGCAGTATCCTCATAAGTTCGGGAATACACAGCGTGGGATGGGTGTCGTTGATGTGTATGGCAACGCACTCGCCGAGGTTGTCCAGCGAGGGGTTGGTCCTTAAATGGCGCTTTATGATGCTTTGCATCGAAGCCGACACAAAGAAATATTGCTGTTTAAGCCTTAACGACTTGCCTTCGTAGTGGTCGTCCGCGGGATAAAGAACTTTTGAGATGCTCTCCGCCATGGCTTTTGCCGCTGTGGCCTTTACATACTCGCCCCTGCTGAACATATTCATGTCAAAGTCAATGGGCGCCTTTGCCGACCAAAGCCTTATCTTGTTTACCGCAGGAGTGTGGTAGCCTGAAATGTTCATGTCATACGGCACGGCAAGAACCGTCATGGGCTCTTTTATCGAAACTTTCAGCCTGCCGTTTTCCCAGTGTTCTTCAACCGTTCCGCCAAACTTTACTTCGTAAAACTCGTGCATTTTGGGGTTGAGCCACACCGAGCCGTATTTAAGCCAGTCGTCGGGCTGCTCAAGCTGCCAGCCGTCGACGATAATCTGCTTGAATATGCCATAGTCATACATAATGGAAAAACCGCTCGCGGCATATCCGAGCGATGTAAGAGAATCCATGTAGGCTGCGGCAAGGCGGCCGAGGCCTCCGTTGCCCAGCCCCGCGTCGGGCTCTATGTTATAGAGTTCATCCATGTCATAGCCGAGCGCTTTGACCGCCGCCTCGACTTCCTTTTGGATGCCCATGTTGTAAAGGTGGTTTTTTAGCGATCTGCCGAGGAGAAACTCCATCGACATGTAATATACCTGCTTTGCGTTCTGTTCGCGGACCGTCTTTTTGAAATTCGCTCTTGCCTGGGTAAGGTTTTCACGAACTATAATGCATACCGCCTGAAAAACTTGCTCTTTTGTAGCCTCCTCAAGTTTTACTCCGAAAAAACGAGCTAGTGTTGAGATAATTTCTTTCTGAAATTCC
>JAAZIO010000169.1 GCA_012800805.1 Clostridiales bacterium
TAACTATCTTTGCCGCAGTTACCTTTGCGGGCCTTGTCGCTTATATCGCACTTCGCATAAAACATAAAATTTAAATATTTTAAACTTTTTTTCAATCGTTTGACTAACTTTTCAAATTATGGTAAAGTTATTAACGAGCCGCTTGAGAGTGGTTTATAAGCGCGCGTTTGCGCCACCTATACTCAGCGAGACTGGTCAGAGGAGGTTTACATGTACGCAATTATCGAAACCGGCGGAAAACAATACAAAGTCGAAAAGGACATGCTTATCAAAGTCGAGAAGCTTTCCGCGAACATCGGCGACAGCGTTGAGCTTAAAGCTCTCATGCTTGTTAATGACAACGGCGAGGTCATAACCGGAGCCGCGGCAAGCAAAGCCGTTGTTAAAGCGGAGGTTACGCGCCAGGATAAGAGCAAGAAGATTATTGTTTTCAAGTATAAGCCCAAAAAGAATAGCAGAAAGCGTCAGGGTCATCGTCAGCCGTTTACCGAACTTAAAATAGTATCAATCGGTTAAGATGACGACGATAAAGTTTTTCAAAGATAACGAAGGATACATTTATAAAGTCGAGTGCGAGGGGCATACAGGCTACGGCCATGAGGGCGAAGACATTGTGTGCGCGGCGCTAAGCTCGATAGTGCAGACGGCGGTTTTAGGGCTGTTTCAGGTGGCTAAAGTTTCCGCCGATTACAAAATAAACGAAGACACCGGATATCTTAGGGTTGTTCTTCCAAAAAAGATGACCGATAAAGAAAGGCACGACTCCGACGTTATTTTGAAAACTCTACTCTTAGGGGCGTCCGACCTCTACGAAGGATTCTCGGACTATATCAATTTGGAGGTAAAAGACGATGTTTATTAAAATACAATTGTTTGCTCATAAAAAGGGCGTAGGCTCGTCCAGAAACGGAAGAGACTCCGAATCCAAACGCCTTGGCATTAAACGCGCCGACGGACAATTCGTGCTTGCCGGAAACATACTGGTTCGCCAAAGAGGAACCAAGTTCCACTGCGGCAAGAATGTAGGCATCGGTAAAGACGACACTCTTTTTGCCCTCATCGACGGTGTTGTAAGATACGAGCGCATGGGCAAATACGACAAGAAAGTCAGCGTCTACGCCGTAGAGCAGTAACAAACAAATGGAAATATAAGGCAATCCCGAATATGGGATTGCTTTTTTATTTTTTATGAATTAAATTAGATTTATAAACAAGCGATAGATATGCTAAGCGTAAAAAAGGACGAAAACTTTAATTTAAAAGCTACTTTGGAGTGCGGTCAGGTATTCCGCTATAAAATAAACGGAGGCCGCTATACCGTGTTTTCAAAAGACAAAATGATGGTAATTGAGGAAAATGAAAGCTCTTATACGCTCGTCGAGGGCGAGGAAGCTTTTTTTTTAAAATACTTTGATTTTGATAGGAACTATGATATAATTTGTTCTAACATTGCTGACGATTTCGTATCGGACGCAATGCGCTTTTCACGAGGCATAAGGTTGCTTAACCAAGACCCCGCGGAAATGGTTTTTTCCTTTATAATATCGCAAAATAACCATATACCAAGGATTAAGGCGATAATCGAGCGGCTCTGCGACGCTCTTGGAGAAGATAAGGGCGGCTACAAAGCTTTCCCTACCGTGGAAGCGCTTGCCTCAAAGGACGCGGATTTTTACCATAAAGCGGGCCTTGGCTACAGGGCGGAGTATATCGCAAGCGCCGCAAGGTCTCTATGCGGTGAGGACTTTAATAAGCTAAGCGGCATGAATACGCCTGAACTTAGAAATTATCTGATGTTGCTTAAGGGCGTTGGGAGAAAAGTAGCGGACTGCATTTTGCTGTTCGGCTTTTCAAGGCGGGAAGTGTTTCCTGTGGATACCTGGATAATGAAAGTATTTTCCGATATCTACGGTAACATATCCGCGGATAAGCTTGCGTGTCTGCTGTCTGAGCGGTATGGGGAAAAATCGGGATACATCCAGCAATGGCTGTTTTATAAAAAGCGTGAAACGGAGAAAAGGTTCGGCTGAGTATGGCAAAAACCAAAAGATATGCGGTATTGTTTGACCTGGAGAGCGTAAGGGTTCCTTACGCAACTTTCGCCGCGGCTTTGGAGGAGCTTTCTAAAAATGCGCAGATTGTGTCTTGCAAATTTTACGGATACTCCACAAAAAGAAGCCGCGATTATGCCGAGTTCATTGAGGAAAACGGCTATGAAGCGCTGTCTCCGCTGTCGGGCAAAAAAAAGGGCGCTCTTGATATGCGCCAGGTTATCGACGCGGTCGAAATGGCCCAAAGCCCAAACATTGACGGATTTTTCCTTATCTACGGAGCGGGTGACCTCACTCCGCTGATTGCATACCTTAAAGCATTCAACCTTGAGGTTGTCGCGGGCGTCGTCGAGCCTGACCAGAACTCCGTAATGTGCACCAAAACCATTATCTTGAAAGTAGA
>JAAZIO010000170.1 GCA_012800805.1 Clostridiales bacterium
CATAGATTGAACCTCTTGCGTCAAACTCCGTGTAATCATAACCATAGCCGTCGGGGTCAAGCTCGCCGTCAACAATGCCTACATTGACTATTGTGGGGACACCGACGCCCACAATGTATTCGGTTGGCACAAGCTGTGTGACATGCACCGTATACTGACCGTTCGGGTCTTCATAGTAGCGCTTGCTAGCACTGTCGTAGCTTGCTTTTTTGAAAAATCCGCTCTGATAGTCCAAAAGCCCTTTAACGAAAGGCTTTAGCGAGCCGTCGCTCTTTTTTGTCCAATCAAGCGAGCAGAGGTATTCATAAAACCTCTCATATGTTACCGCTTCATCCTCTATGAAGATGGGCGAATTGCCGCCGTCATATGTGGGGGTTGTGAAATACTGCGGGAAAGGCAAGAGCTCGTAAATCGACGGCATGGACCTTGTTACTTCGGTCAAATCCACATCGCCGAAGAGGAAGTCAAAGTCTTTTAAAGCGTCAAGCGCCGCGGACGAGAACAGATTGGATACCGCATCCATTGAACCAAGGAATGGCGCGCCGAAGGGCATAAACAGTTCCACCTTTTCACGGTTTGCCGCGCTTTTTAAGTAGTTTGCGACGACAATGCCGCCCATGCTGTGGGTATAGAACTGAACTTTTTCATATCCGCATTGATTAATGAAACGCTCAAGCTGAGAGGCAGCCTTTACATTGCTGTCCCTCCAGTCATATTGCCAAACTATGATGTCGTATTGATTGCGGTAATTTTTGAAAAGAATGTCGAAAAGATAACCCATCCCTTCGAAAGAGCCGAACTTTTCGCTGCTGTGCATATTGGCAACCCTAAGCGCGGTTACGGGGGTGCCGTCCTCATCGCAAGAAAGATATTTTACGATGATATCCTGCAAGGCTCTTGCGATTTTTTTGCTATATTCCTCGTGATTGGGGCTTGAGGGGTCGCTTCCGTCGGGATACTGTCTGTTTATGCTATCAAGCGATTTTGAATATTCGTCCGCCAAATTTAAAAAGCCGTCGACGCCCCAAACGGGTTTACCGTCGTCCAGCTTATAGAGTGAACTTGCCATCAGCCCGGGGATAAGTATCATTGCCTTGTTTTTGGTGGGAGTATAAAACTCCTCGTAAACTGCGCCCTTTGTCTGAGGCGCCGAGGGCTTGTCGTCGCATGCGGTAAACATCGCTGCGGTAGACAGCGCAAGCAATATACAGATAACAAGTAACAATACCCTTTTCCCCGTCATGGCCACCTTTTCTTTTAAGACTTATACATTCTCTTACGAGCTGCTTCAGCCTTTTTCTTGCGCTTTACGCTGGGCTTCTCGTATGCTTCCTTTCTGCGGAGGTCTCCGATGATACCATCGCGCGCGCATTTCCTCTTAAAGCGACGGATTGCGCTCTCGAGAGATTCGTTCTCGCCTACTCTGACTGTCGACACGGTTTCACCTCCTTTTTACGGGTATAAAAAACACACCCTTATATTATACAACAGCGTAAAAAATTGTCAATGCGATTACGCCATTTTGCCTGAAAGCTGTTCTCCCCCGATTATATGGATATGCAGATGCTCAACGCTCTGGCAGGCATGGGCGCCTTTATTGGACACAAGTCGGAAGCCGCCCGAGAGACCGAGTTCGTCAACCAGAGTGGAAAGTTTCTTCAGGCACTTGCCAAGCGTCACCGCCTGTTCTTCGGTCATTTCAATAATGTTTGCGTAATGCTCTTTCGGAATCAAAAGATAGTGAAGCTTTGCCTGCGGGGAGATGTCGTGGATAATTATCATATTCTCGTCTTCATACGCCTTTTGCGCCGGTATCTCGCCTTTGATTATTTTGCAAAAAATGCAGTCCATAAACTCCTCCTTTTTATGCCGTATTTTTTATTTCTCGGTTTTTAATATCTTACGCCATCAAACCGTCCTCAAAAATCTTTGAGGGGACGACGGTTTTTATCTCGCCCGGGGACGCATCCAGCGCATATACAGTAATATAATTTCCCGAGTGCCCCGTGATGTAGCCTGAGCTTTCTTTGGCCTCGAAAAGAACCTTTAGCGGAACGCCTATAAAAGAAGAATTATAGGCTTTTTTAAGCTCCCACTTTATCGCGCTCAGTTTCTTTTGGCGTTCGTCAATGGTTTTCGGGTCAAGCTGCTGAAGCTTTGCCGCCGCCGTGTTCTCCCTTTTTGAAAAACTGAAAACATGGATATCCGCAAACTTTACCTCTTTTACAAAGCGGCAGGTGTTTTCAAACTGTTCCTCGGTTTCGGTGGGAAAACCAACGATTATATCGGTTGTTATGGCGGCTTTTGGGAAATAGCTTCTTATGAGAGCGACCTTATCGGCGTATTCCGCCGTTGTGTATCTTCTGTTCATAGCCTTTAATACTTCATCGTCGCCGCTCTGAAGAGACAAATGAAAGTGCTCGCAAAAACCGGGAAGTTCCTTTAATGCGGCAAGAAGCTCATCATCCACTACCCCTACCTCAAGTGAGCCCAGCCTCACCCTTATGTCAAATTTAGATATCGCTTTAATCAGTTCTTTAAGAGAAAGGCCTATATCCTTTCCGTAGGAAGAGAGGTTTATGCCTGTTAAAACAATCTCTTTGGTTCTTTCTTTAACTTCTTCAATTTCTTTCAATACGCTAAGCAGACTTCGGCTTCTGCTTCTTCCCCTAAGCAAAGGAATTATGCAATATGAACAGAAATTGTTGCAACCGTCCTGAACTTTTAAAAAGTGGCGGGTTCTTACGGTTGCCGCGACGGATGTATCCTCATACGCTGTCGGAGCGGACAATTCGGCAGCTTTATTTTCCTCAATCTCGTCAAGAGAGCACAGCGCTAGCTTGTCCGCGGTTCCTGACACATATACCACATTGGGCTTATCCTTAAACTGCGCGGGATTGTTTTGCGAGGCGCACCCGCAGACATAAATTTTGCAGTTTGGGTTTAGTTTTACGGCTTTTGTAATTGCCTGGCGGGATTTTCTTTCCGCTTCGTTTGTGACGGCGCAGGTGTTTATTATATAGATATCGGCAAACTCAAGATTTTCCGTCACATCGTATTCACTCCCAAGCCCCGCGACGATTGCGTCGCTCTCATATTGGTTGACCTTGCAACCAAGAGTAAGAACCGCTACTTTTTTCCTCATCACATCCCTCCGCGTCTTAAAGACGCCGCGGCAAGGACAGCGATGGAAGCGGTTTCGGCTCTCAGTATCCTCTCGCCAAGAGATACGATAATCGCTCCGGCTTCCTTTGCCATATTGGCTTCCCTGTCCGAAAAACCGCCCTCGCTTCCCACAACAAGCGCTATTTTCCCGCCCGACATGTCAACTTGGGACAGCCTTAAATTCTTTTCTTTTTCGTAGGCGAATATGACCTTATCGTAGTCTTTAAACATTTTTATGACTTCGTCGAATGTTTTAAGCTCGCCGATATCCGTAAGCATGGGCGAACCGCATTGCTTGCAGGCCTCAAGCGCTATTCGGTTTAATCTCTCTAAAGAAAATTTGTTTTCCGTCGTGTATTCGCTGACAAACGGAATGACGGCGTTGGCTCCTATCTCCACCGCCTTTTGAACGACAAATTCGGTCTTTCCGCCCTTTAACAGCGCGCAAAAAAGTGTTATGCCAAGGTCTTTCATCTCGGGCGCGATTATGTTGTCAATTTCGCACTCGGCAAGAGAGCCGTTTATTCTTTTTATCGTGCAGTGGTATTCCTTGCCGTCGTTAAGATATATTATTGCCTTATATCCCTCTTTATAGCGAAGGACTTTTGTAAGGTGATGAAACTCCTCGCCCGAAAGAAATATTGAATTTCCCCGTCTTGCGGATACGGGAGCAAAAAATCTTCTTATCTCCATAGGTATTTAAGAGCCCGCCAGTCTCCTTCTTCCATTCTATCCATAAGCTTTAAACCAAGCTTTTCATATGCTTTTTTGACGTCGTCTTCCCTGCTTTCGATTATGCCCGAAAGTATGACTGTGGCGCCGTCGTTTAAGTGTTTTATGATGCCTTCCGACAGCCTTATTAAAATATCGGCGGTAATATTTGCAAATATAACATCGCCTTTAAGCTCTGTTTTTTCTAAAAGGTCCGCCTTTTCAACGGTAAGCTCAACACCGTTTATGTCTGCGTTCTGCTTTGAAAACTCGACGGAGTCGGGGTCGAGGTCGCACATATAAACATCATCTGCCCCGCAAAGCTTTGCCGATATCCCAAGAATTCCGCTTCCGCAGCCTATGTCCAATACTTTTTTCCCTTTTACATCGGGCATAAGTTCAAGGCACATTCTAGTGGTCGCATGCTCGCCCGTTCCGAACGCTTTGCCGGGGTCAAGCCTTATTATTTTTTCGCCATCCGACGGCGTATAGTCAATCCACCCCGGGACAACCGTGATGTTCTTGGTTTTTATGGGCTTATAGTATTTTTTCCATTCATTCTCCCAGTCCTCGCTTTCGATGTCCTGCGCTATGATTTCG
>JAAZIO010000171.1 GCA_012800805.1 Clostridiales bacterium
AAAGAACTTAACTTTGTAAGAAACAATACCATAAAATCCGTAACGGCCGACCTTGAGCATTTCTCGTTTAATACCGCCGTCGCCCGTCTTATGGAGTTTGTAAACGCCCTTTACGCCTACGACAGCAAGGTAGAGGTTAAAAACGAGCTGTTTACGGAAAGCATAAAAGACCTTATACTCCTGTTTGCGCCGTTCGCGCCGCACTTTAGCGAAGAGCTAAACGAAATGATGGGCGGAAAGGAGTCGGTATTCAACCAAAGGTATCCCATCTATGACGAAAAGGCTCTTAAGCTTGACGAGGTGGAATACGCCGTTCAGATAAACAGCAAAATAAAAAATAAAGTAATGATAAGCTCTGACGCGTCAAACGAGGAGATTGAAGCGATAGCAAAAGAGGCGGTAAAAGAGTTCCTTAACGGACAGACAGTCGTAAAGGCGATTATCATTCCGGGACGACTTGTCAACCTCATCGCAAAATAAGGAGAGACTATGTTAGATTTAAAAAGACTTTGCGACAACATCGATGAAATAAAAGCGGCGCTTGGCAACCGCAGCGGCAAATTCCCGATAGACGAGGCGGCGGAGCTTGCTAAAGAAAGAAGAAGCGTAATTGTTGAGGTTGAAAGCCTGAAAGCGGAAAAGAACAAGGTTTCTGCCGACATTGCTTTATTGAAGAAAGAAAAAAAGGACGCCGACGCGCTGATTGCAAGAATGCGAGAGGTAGGCGACAGTATTAAAGAGCTTGATAAAAGATTATCCGATATCGAGGAAAAGCTTTCCAATCTCATGTATTCAATACCCAATGTGCCTCACTCAAGCGTTCCCGTAGGAAAAGACTCCGACGAAAACGTCGAAGTGAGACGCTTCGGCGAACCGAGGAAATTCGGCTTTGAACCTAAAGCGCACTGGGATATAGGAACAAACCTTGACATACTTGACTTTGAAACAGCGGGCAAAATAACCGGCGCCAGGTTTACGGTATACAGAGGCTTTGGCGCAAAGCTTGAGCGCGCCGTTATAAACCTCATGCTTGACACCCATGCCGAAAACGGCTATACCGAGATTTTCCCGCCGTTTATGGTCAACCGCGACTCCATGTTCGGAACGGGCCAGCTCCCCAAGTTCGAAGAGGATATGTTTAAGGTTTCGGGAACCAACTATTACCTTATTCCCACCGCCGAAGTTCCCGTCACCAACCTTCACAGGAGCGAAATTTTGGAGGCGGAGCGTCTTCCGATTAAATACTGCGCGTATACCGCCTGCTTTAGAGCGGAAGCGGGAAGCGCGGGCAGAGACACAAGGGGGCTTATAAGACAGCACCAGTTCAACAAAGTGGAGCTTGTCAAATTTGCGCACCCAGAACGCAGCTACGAAGAGCTTGAAAGCCTGACAAGGGACGCAGAGCGCATACTGCAAAAGCTTAACCTTCCCTACCGTGTCGTAACACTTTGCACGGGCGACTTGGGATTTTCTTCCGCAAAAACCTACGACATAGAAGTGTGGCTGCCAAGCTACGGCAGGTATGTGGAGATTTCCTCATGCTCCAACTTTGAGGACTTCCAGGCAAGAAGAGCGCAAATCCGCTTTAAGGAAAACGGAAAGACAAGGCTTGTCCATACTCTCAACGGAAGCGGCCTTGCCGTGGGAAGAACGGTTGCCGCAATCCTTGAAAACTACCAAAACGAGGACGGCAGCGTGACTGTGCCCGAGGCTCTTAGGCCCTATATGGGAACGGATATTTTAAAATAAATAATTAAGGCGCCCGATGGGCGCTTTTTTAAAGCGCTTTACATGGCATTTTTAATGTGATTTACATGGCACTAAAATATGATTTGTAATTTTTTAAGCCAGTATTTTGTTTTATATATAAAAAAATCTACTAAGCTAAAGGTTAATAATTTTTATCTGAAACTTTCCTTTTTTAAATGACTAATATTTATATTTAGTTTAGTTATCATATAATTCAAAGCATTTATCTGCTTAAAGGCTAAATCATTATATGGTTATACGATTTTTTTCGGTTCATCTTGTAATTTCGTCACAATATAATATTAAGGGGCAATTTCTAAAAGAAATCCCGGGTTGACATTTTTGGCAATTTTTGTTAAACTTTTAAAATAAGGATAAGAGGGATTATGAGTAAATATGGCGGATACCAAGGCAAAATTTTAAAAATAGATTTGTCAACCCGAAATATTTCGGATTACGAAATAACCGACAGCGAACGCGAGCTGTATCTTGGCGGAAAAATTCTTGCCGCAAAAATCATCTACGACAACATTAAAAGAAAAATTGACGCGTTTGACCCTGAAAATTTGCTTGTCATAACAACGGGGCCGCTGAACGGGCTGCTTGCGCCCTGTTCGTCGCGCTTCAACATCTCGGGAATTTCTCCCCTTACGGGGCTTTTGACCTCGTCAAACTGCGGCGGAACATTCGGCATGAAACTTAAAGCCGCGGGCTATGACGCTCTTATAGTTACGGGAAAGAGCAAAGAGAGAATCTATATTGAAATTAACGATGATAAAGTTGAGTTTAAAAACGCCGACAGCCTTTGGGGAAAAGAATGCATGGCAACTCAGGAAGAGCTGCAGAACATGCAGGCAAATCCAAAGCTCAAGACGGGCAAAATTGTCATCGGACCTGCGGGAGAAAATCTTGTAAGATACGCCTGTATACTGAGCGACGAGAGAGCGGCGGGAAGAGGCGGCCTGGGCGCTGTCATGGGCGCAAAGAATCTAAAGGCAATTACCGTTCAGGGCACTCATAAAATTGAGGTAAAGGAAAAAGAAAAATACCAAGCTCTTATAAAAAAGTGGATTGAATATTTAAGAAAACACCCGCTTACGGGAAATCAGCTTCCAAGGCTTGGCACTGCGGGGTTGATTGCTCCAATGCAGGCAAAGAATATTCTGTCAACCAAAAATTTTTCAAGCGGAAGGTTTGATAAATTTGAGAGCGTCTCAGGTGAAGTGCTTGCCGAAAAATACCTTGTTAAAAACTCGGGCTGCATATCCTGCCCCATTCACTGCACGAGGGTGGTAAGCGTAAACGGCAAGAATGTCAAAGGGCCCGAGCTTGAAACTCTTGGGCTTTTGGGACCAAACATCCTAAACGACAACCTGGAGGCTATTTTAAGGTGGAACTACCTTTTAGACGAGCTGGGCATGGACACCATTTCCTTTGCTGGCACTCTGTCGTTTGCCATGGAACTGAACGAAAAAGGCATGTGGGACAACGGCCTTGAGTTTGGCAAAATCGATAAAATAGACGAGCTTATACACGATGTAGCATACAGAAACGGCGAGGTTGCCTATTATATAGGCGAAGGCTCACGGATAGTTTCCAAAAAATTCGGCGGAAGCGAGTTTGCGGGAAATGTCAAAGGCATGGAGCTTGCGGCCTACGAGCCGAGGGCGGCGGTTGGCCAAGGTCTTGGTTATGCGGTGTCAAACCGCGGCGGTTGCCACTTGAACGGCGGCTACAATGTCATTCTTGAAGGCTTGGGGCTGTCGGCTAACCAGTATACGCCAAAAGGCAAAGCCTCCTTTACAATGATGTTCCAAGACCTGATGGAAGCGGTGTCCGCGGGAGGCAGCTGTCTGTTTACGACATACGCGATATTTCCGCCGTCGCTTATCGAAAAGCCCAACTCAAAGCTCACGAGGTTTATAAACAAGGCGATACCTCACCTAGGGAGCGCGGTTGCTTTGGCTAACAGGTTCCCCGGCATTCTCTCGCTAAACCTTCCCACGCTTTTCCCTCATCCCCTTGCCATAAGTTACGCCACGGGAATGAAGCTTAATTTTGGAAAGCTTAAAAGAATCGGTGAGAGGGGCTACAACCTTGAAAGAATAATTAACCTGACGCTTGGGATGACCTGCGAGGACGACTCGCTCCCTAAGCGTCTGACTGACGAAAGGCAGCAGCCTGACAATAAACGCTCTAAAGTTCCGCTTAAAAAACTCAAGAAAACATACTACAGAGTAAGAGGCTGGGACAAACTCGGCAGACCCACTAAATCTCTTATCAGACGCCTCAGACTTCCAAAAGACAGCGCGGCGCAGATTTATGGCGCCAAAGCAAATTAAAAATCTTTAGCCAATCGGCTTATTGAGGTGAATATGATAAAAGTAAATTTTTTCGGGGTTTTAAGGCTGGACTATAAGGTCAGCAGCATGGATGTGGAATGCTCTAAAAACGTAACCGAACTGCTTGAGCGTATCTCAAGCCAAAAAAGCATTCCCATCGACAGGCTTATAAGCTGTTCGTTTTACATAAACGGCAAGCCCGCAACCATTCGTTCAAGAGTATTTGACGGCGACGAAGTCATGGTTATGTCGCCTGTAGCCGGAGGATAGCGATGTTTAATATCGAGCCCGCGGCGGCGGCCGAACTGCTGAGGTCCAAGACCGCTTTCATTGCGGGGCTTGGAGGACTTGGCGGTTATGTCGCCGAAGAGCTCGCCCGCTCGGGTGTCGGTAAAATCATAGCCTATGACGGCGATGTGTTTCAAGAGAGCAACTTAAACCGCCAGCTGCTCTCTAATAAACTATTGCTTGGAAAAAGCAAATTTGAGGCGCTAAAGGAGCGCGTTGAAAGAATATCCGATACCAAAGTCGAGGGCGGGCAGGTTTTTATATCAGAAGATAACATTGATGAGCTCGCCTGCGGATGCGATATCATTATCGATTGCTGCGACAATGTGAAATCAAGATTCGCTCTGCAATCTTATGCGGAAAAAAAGGGGCTTTTTTTGGTTCACGGGGCGGCTTGCGGATACCTTGGGCAGGTGTCCGTCATAAGCCCGGGCAGCGGGACTCTTAAAAAAATATATCCTAAAAGCGAAGGCACGGTAGGGCACACTCCCGCTCCCGCTCCCGCGATTGTCGGAAGCATTGAAGCGAGCGAGGCTTTAAGGGTTTTGCTTGGTCTTCCTTCCCCCATTTTGGACAAACTTTTGCTTATTGATTTATCTTCTCTTACTTTTGTAACTCTTAGCCTTTAAAAGCTTGATTATTTTTTCGTTTTAGCGTAATATTTATATTACTCCGATTTTGCGCGCCTAAGGGCAAAGCCTATGGACGCAAAACGATAGGGCTTTGAGGGAAACCTCCACGCCTTCCATTATTTGAAAAGGAGTTACATATGAAAAGAAGACTTTTTGCACTTGCGCTTGTGCTTACGCTTGCGCTTTTCGCCTTTGTCCTTACGGCCTGCAATGATGAACCACCATCCGCGGTCCAAGACAAAATCCCCAACCTTACAATTTTATACGAACAGGATAGCGACATGCTAAACACCTACTCGATGATTGCGGTAAGTCCCGACGCGCCTTTTAACAACCAGTCCGGAGCGGCTGTTAAGATTAACACCTCGGGCGCCGACGCATTCATTAATTGGATGAGCCTCGCCTCAACAAGAGAGCTTATAAAAAATTACGGCTACAGCACCTATGGCGACTACCTCTTCTACCTTCTTGAAGACGCTCCCACAGTTGATGTAACCATCCCCAACGCGACCGCGGAAACAAAGGTAATCCGCCTGTCCACCACAACATCCGTAAATGACAGCGGCCTTATGGATTATCTTGTCCCCGTCTTTGAAAACACCTACGGATATGATGTTCAAATCTACTCCGCGGGAACGGGCGCGGCCATCAACGCGGCAAAAGCAGGTAACGCCGATTTAATCCTTGTCCATTCCAAGTCCCAAGAAGAAGCTTTCGTAAACGCCGGCTTTGGCAGAGTTGTTTCGGGCTTTGATAAAGAAAGAGTTTCTTTTATGTATAACTTCTTCGTCCTCGTCGGCCCCACCACCGACCCCGCGGGCGTTAAGGAAGCTCCCAGCGTAAAAGATGCTTTCAATCTGATTGCCGAAGGCGGTTATAAATTCATCTCAAGAGGCGACGGAAGCGGCACCCACACTAAAGAGCTTACTCTTTGGCCGAAGAATCTCGGAATAACCTCCGACATCGACGGCACCGACCCCTTAGTTGAAGACAGTATGACTTATGAATGGTATGTTTCCGCAGGTCAAGGTATGGGAGCTTGCCTTATGATGGCTAACGAGAAAAACGCTTATGTTCTTTCAGACAAGGCGACCTACCTTGCATTCAAAAACTTTGTGGAAAAGTAAGCCTTGGGCGCAATCACTAAAGCATTCAACTTAATACTTTCAAATAATCCAACGCTAAACGAAATTATTTTCACCACATTAAAAATGGCGTTAATAAGCTCCGCGCTGTCGCTCCTTATCGGGGCGCCCGCGGGGCTTATTTTGGCTTATAAAGATTTCAAGGGCAAAAAAGCGGTGCTGGTGATATTAAGAACACTAATGGGCCTTCCGCCCGTTGTTGTCGGTATCGTTCTTTATGTGCTTTTTTCGGGCACGGGAATATTCGGACGGCTCAACTTAATATTTACCGTTGAGCTAATGATAATTGCCCAGGTCGTATTGATTGCACCGATTGTGGCGGGCATGACTGAAACTGCGGCTAAACAGCCATGCATGATGATGAAAGAGACCGCAAAGGGACTTAAGATGAAAGGCGGTAAGGTATTTTTGCTGTCGCTTTCAGAGAGCAGATACCAGCTTGTCGCCGTTTATCTATTCGCGTTTGCAAGAGCGATATCCGAAGTCGGCGCGGTTCAGATAGTAGGCGGCAACATTCTTCACAAAACAAGGGTAATGACCACTACCATAGCCCTAAACTACAACACGGGCCAGTTCACATACGCGGTTGCGCTGGGAATAATTTTATTGATTCTCACTTTTGCGATAAATTTAATTGCTGCGCTTATCCAGTTTTCCGCAAGCAGGGCCCAAAGAAGGCGGAGGGGTAATGAAAATAACGGCTAAGGTGATATACAACGGTTCTACCGTCCTTGATGTAAAGGATGTCTGCTTTGAATTGGGGAAAAAATACGCTCTTATCGGTCCCAACGGCTCGGGCAAATCAACCTTTTTAAAGTGCATTGCGGGGCTTATCCGCTTTGACGGCGAAACTGAGGGTTTTGACGGTGCGGTTTATATGCCTCAAAACAGCTTTGCTTTTTCAATGTCGACTTTATCAAACGTGGCGCTTGCGGGAAAAAATAAAGCATCGATAAACAAAGAAAAGGCCAAAAGGCTTCTTAAAAAGCTGGAAATTGGCCACCTTGCCAAAAAGAACGCGGTTTCTCTTTCGGGCGGCGAAAAACAGCGCATGGCGCTTGCAAGAGTTCTGCTGGATAATCATTTGGTAATACTTCTTGACGAGCCCACGGCGTCGTGCGACGCCAAATCCTCTTTGATTTGCGAAAGGGTTATTGACGAGTATGTAAATGAAAGCAAGGCGGCGCTGATATTTGCGACGCACTCTATAAAGCAGGCTAAAAGGCTTGCGGACGAGTTTTTGCTGTTTGAGGAAGGTAAAATCACCTTAAGAGGAAAAACAGGTGAGCTTGACAGCCTTAAAAACGGCTTTGTTGAATGTATGATTAAATAAAGGGATTATTTAAAATAAAAACGAAACGCCTTGCGTTTCGTTTTTTATTTAAGTTTATTATATAATCTTAAATCTTTTGTTATATCGTCTTTTATTGTTGCTTTATCTTCCGTTTGCTTTAATCTTTCGTTATGTCGTTATTAGTTGCTCTATCTTCCGTTATATCGTTGTTTAATTAGTTGCCCAAAAGTTTTATCGTTTTTATTGGTTGCTCTATCTTCTGTTATATCGTTTTTTTAGCTTTAATAATCTTTATGAAATTACTTTTTAGTTATTTCCTTTTGTCCTAATCTTTTGTGTTTTTTCTGTTTGTCATTTATTTAGTTTATTATGGCTACGAGTAACTAAAGGCTTTTTTAGATGTAATTATTCTTTTACTATTTCGATTTCATCCCCGGGTTTTATTTCCCCGCCTTTTAAGACGATTGTGAATATCCCCTCTTTCGGCATTACGCAAATGCCGATTTTTTTTGAAATTTCGCAGCCTTCGTGCGCGTGGCACTTCTTTCCTATCTGGCTGACTTCATGCAAAGTTTCTCCTATTTTAAGCTTATTTCCAACGCTAAGCTTAAAAAGCTCTATGCCCTCGGTTGTGATGTTTTCTGCAAATTTGCCGGTGCAAAGCCCGTCTAAGCCATACTCTTTCATCTTGTTTATGCTCTCAATGCCAAGCAGACTGACCTGCCTTATTCCCGGGCCGGCATGGGCGTCACCCAAAACGCCGAAATTTTCAACAAGCGTCGCCTTATCCACTGGATGCTTTGCGACACCCTTTTTTTCGCTTATGTTTACGGCTATTACCTTTGCCATTTTAAACCTCTCTTTTAAAGTCCCCGCTTTTACCGCCGGTCTTTTCAACAAGTTTGATGTCCGTAATCGTCATTTTTTTGTCCGCGGCCTTTGCCATGTCGTAAATCGTTAGAAGAGCCGCGGATACCGCGTGAATAGCCTCCATCTCGGCGCCCGTAACGCCCTTGCATCTCACTTCGGAACGAGCGGTTATTCCGCCCTCGAAAAAATTAAAATCGATGTCCACATAATTTAAATTGATGTTATGACAAAGCGGAATTATTTCGGCAGTCTTTTTTGCCGCCATGATGCCGGCGACCTTTGCCGTAATAAGAGCGTCGCCTTTTTTTAGCGCCCCTTGCTTTATTAGCTCAAGCGCCTCTTTTGATATTAAAATTTTTCCTTCCGCGCGGGCGGTTCTTTCGGTGATTCCTTTTTGTCCAACATCCACCATCTGTATCTGCCCGTTTTCGTTCAAATGCGTCAGTTTCATATTATCCGCCTATTTTTTTCATCGGTCTTGATTGTATCATATCGTTTTCTATATGATGTTTTAATGGTTTTTTTGAAACGACGCTTAAAATAAATTCTTTTATGTCACCGCCGCTTCTTAAAACCTCTTTTATGTCGAACTGCCCGCCGCCGTGCAGACAATTTAAAATTTTCCCGTCCGCCGTCAGCCTGACACGGTTGCAATAGCCGCAGAATTTGCGCGATAGGGGCGCTATTATGTCTATCCTTTCGCCCGTCGGGAAGATGTATGAATTATAGTTTTTGCCGCTTAAATCCTCTTTTACCTCGTCCGCAGGCTTTAGGGCGTATTTTTCTATAAGTTCCGACTGAGGCATAAAGCCGCTTTTTGCAAAATCCGCCTGGTTTGAAAAGGGCATAAGTTCGATTACCCTAAACTTTAGCCCTCGCTCTTTGCAAAAGACAGCTATATTTTTGATGTCGTTATCGTTTATGCCTTTTAAAAGCACGGTGTTTATCTTAATGCTTTTAAAGCCCTGTTTTTGAGCTTCCTCTATACCGCTCAGCGCCTCAAAAAGTTCCCCTCCGCGCGTAATGAAGCGGTAGATTTCCTCATTTACCGAGGGCAGGCTGATGTTTAGCTCAGATACTCCGCTCTCTCTAATAATTTTTGCAAGCTCTTTAAGCTTTGTGCCGTTTGTCGTAAGTCCCACTCTTTTAAAGCCAAGAGAGCAGATGCTCTTAATAATTTCAACCGCGCCTTTTCTTAGCAGCGGCTCCCCTCCCGTAAAACGGATTTTTTCAATACCAAGCTCTCTGAAGGCTTTCGCTATTTCGTAGAACTCCTCGTTTCGCAAAATTTCGGAGTGCGAGAGCGTGTCCACCCCGTCTTCGCCCATGCAAAAAAGACATCTCAGATTGCACTTGTCGGTTAGAGATATCCTAAGATAATCTATTTTTCTTCCGTATGAATCAACCAATTTTGAACCTCTTTTATAGTATAGCATAAAACGACATTTATGAAAACGAAAATAAAAATCAAAAATACAATAGTGTGTATTACTGCACTGTTTTTGCGGTTGGATTTTAATATTAACTAGGTAAAATCCTTTATGATGTTGATAAGTCGGCTTTGCTTTAAAGCGAATGATTATTGGCTAGGTAAACCCTTTCTGACATTGTTCAGACGGATTGTTAACATTAGCTAGGTATTAACCTTTAATTGATTTTTGAGGCGGCTTTACTTTCTAATTTATTTGCAAATAAAAAAGGCATTTTCAAATGCCTTTAGCGATTTATTAAAGGTTTTTAACACCCTATTGTTTCTAATATCCGATATCCTAAACTCAGCCTCCCGCACTGGCGGCAATCTAAAATCACTCTATTATTTCGATTTTACCGATGTCCGTAAATTCATAGCCTCCCGCATTAGAAGCAAGCGACATAAATTCGTTTGATTTTATATATTCGATAAACATTTTTACCCTGTCGTCGCTCAATGTATCATAGCTTAAAAGGAAATCATAGCTTTCCTCAAGGAGCGGATAAAACTCAAGCCCAAACGCTTTAGCCGCGCTGTAAACGCCGATTCCCGTATCGAACTCTCCCCCCGCTACCGCCGCGGCTACGGAAAGATGCGTGGTGAATTCCTTGTCGTAGCCGTTTATGTCCTCGGGGTCAATGCTTTCATTCTTTAAAAGGTAATCGGTTAAAAGTCTTGTGCCCGCTCCAGACTGGCGGTTGGCAAAGCGGAGTTTTCTTTCCTTTACCTCTTTTAAGGACATAACTTTTTCGCCCTTTTTGCAGTAAAACCCCTGTATTCTGTTAACTCCCTTAATGAGAGCCATTTTTTTGCCTTTGAAATACTTTTTAATAAACGGTATGTTATATTCCCCGCTTTCGGCGTCAAGCAGATGTATCGGCGCTATATGGCAAGCCCCCTTTAAAAGGGCGGAAATACCTCCAAGGCTTCCAACATGAGCGGAGGAGAGAGGAACCTCGCATGATATCAAATCAATTATCATGTCATAGCTTCCTATAAGCACGAGTTTTTCTTTTATTTCGCCAAGCGGTTTAAGAAGCGACACGGGTAAGGTTTCGCCCGCCTCGTATCCCTCGCAAAGGCGCGGAATATATAAAAGACCGTCCGCTTTGACCATGCTCATGACCGCGGCGGCGCCCCTGTCAAGCGGGGTCATTACAAGCTTTCCGTTGACCTCGCCAAGGCTGACTCTTACAAATTCGAGCGACTTAAACGACGACGTCACCCTCCTTGTTAGCGTTGCCTCGGCGGTTTCAAGTTTTTCCTCTTTTTTGCCCAAAAGCCTTTCAATCAAGGGTTTTACCACATGCATAAAGACAAGCTGAGCCGATACGGGATATCCCGGTATGCCGATTACGGGCTTGCCCTTTACTTCCGCAAGTATCGTCGGCTTTCCCGGTTTTATCGCAAGGCCGTGGCAGTATACCGTCCCAAGCTCCGAAAGAACCGAAACGGCATAGTCTTTTGTGCCGGCGCTTGAGCCTGCGTTGAGCAGCACCATGTCGTTTTCCTCAGCCGCCTTTAGAACCGCATTTTTCAAAAGCTCTTTTTCATCAGGGACTATATCGTATCTTTTGGGTTCGGCTCCAAGCTCATGGCACATGGCGGAGAAAACTTTGGTGTTCGACTCCATAAGTTTTCCGCTCTTAAGCTCGCTAATATCCTCTATAAGCTCGCCGCCCGTGGGTATGATGCCCACTTTTGGTTTTTTCGTCACCTTAACAAAGCCGCTCGTAGAGGCAATAAGGCACCCTATATCGATTGCCCTTATTTTGTAGCCTTGAGGAAACAGCATTTCAAAGGCGGAAACGCTCTCGCCAACAACCCTGATGTTTTGAAGCGGACGCGCGGGTTTTATAAGTTTAACCTTGCCCTCCCCCGCGTCTATGACATCTTCTATCATTACGACCGCGTCGTAGCCGCTCTGAATGGCTACGCCCGTGTTTATATACTCAAAATCCTTTTTTAAAAACAGCTCTACTGGCTCGCGCTCGGTTGCGGAAAAAGTGTTTTCGACCTTAACCGCTAT
>JAAZIO010000172.1 GCA_012800805.1 Clostridiales bacterium
CGACATGACGCTTGAGATGTTTTCGCTCGACAGCACGCTCAGCGGCTCCGACAAAGATTTCATGAAAAAAATCTGCGTCGGCGTTTCACAGAAATTGAACGAACTTAAAATCATAATTTCCGAAAACACAAGCGGCTACAGGATAGAAAGAATTTACAGGGCGGACCTTGCGATACTGCTTATCGCCGTCTATGAACTGTATTACACCGACACACCTTATAAAGTCGTAACCAACGAAGCGGTTGAGCTTGCCAAAAAATACGGCGCGGAAAGATCGGGCAAGTTTGTCAACGGAGTTTTAAAAGGAGTCTGCACAAAGAGGTTTGCAAATGAAGCTGATTGACGGAAAACAAGTAGCGGAAAGCGTTAAGGAAAGGCTTAAAGCCGAGGTCGCAAAGCTTAAGGAAAATGGAGTTCATCCCTGCCTTGCTGTTATTCTCGCGGGAAACGACCCCGCAAGCCAGGTTTATGTCAAAAACAAAATAAAGACGGCCGAAGAGCTTGGGATAAAGTCGCTGTCTTTCACCTTTGACGAGAGCGTAACGGAAGAGCAGCTGATAGAAGTGATTGAAACCTTAAACGCCGACGCCACCGTTCACGGCATTTTGGTGCAGCTCCCGCTCCCTAAGGGATTAAACGAAGAAAGGGTGTTAAAGTCAATCAGCGATGAAAAGGATGTCGACGGCTTTTCTGCGTATAACATGGGTCAGCTTGTACTGGGAAGGGAAGGTTTTGTTCCCTGCACGCCGCTTGGAGTTATCGAACTTTTAAAGTCTACCGGCGAGGAAATCAGCGGAAAGAGAGCGGTTATAATCGGAAGAAGCAATATTGTCGGAAAACCGCTTGCGCTTTTATTGCTGAAAGAAAACGCGACGGTTACCGTATGCCATACCAAAACCAAAAATCTTAAAGAAGTATCAAAAGAAGCGGACATTTTGGTTGCCGCCGTCGGCAGGGCAAAAATGGTTACCGACGATATGGTCAAAGACGGCGCCATTGTTATCGACGTCGGCATAAACAGGGTAGACGGCAAGCTTTGCGGCGATGTGGACTTTGACAATGTCAAAGAAAAATGCTCTTACATTACCCCCGTCCCAGGCGGCGTAGGTCCCATGACTATAGCAATGCTTATGAACAATACCGTTTTATCCGCAAAACGAAGCGCAAAATGAACGAAAAGTTTTTAACCGTTAGCGAAATAAACACGCAAATCAAAGCTTGTTTCGACAGCGGCATATTTAAAAATCTCGCAATCATAGGCGAGGTCTCCGGCATCAAAGTGTCCGGAGGCCACGCCTATTTTGTATTAAAAGACGAAAACAGCCAGATAAACTGCGTATGCTTCAATTGCCAAAGAACTTACAGGCCAAAAGACGGCGAGCAAGTTATACTTCGGGGCGGAATAGACTATTATGTCAAAGGCGGAAGACTGACCTTTCAGGCATGGACGATAGAGCCGTATGGAGAGGGGCTTTTGGCCCAAAAATTTGAGGAGCTTAAAAAAAGGCTTCTTGCCGAGGGCCTTTTTGACGAGGCGCGCAAAAAGCCAATTCCGCGGTTTCCAAAGAAAGTGCTGGTCGTGACCAGTAAAGAGGGTGCGGTTATAAGAGATATCGTTACCACAATCAGACGCAAAAATCCCGCAATTACCGTTGTAATAAAAGATGTCAGAGTGCAAGGCCAAGGCGCCGCGGCGGAGATTGCTCGCGCCCTTGAGACGGTGGACAAGCTGGGCTATGATGTCATTATAATCGCAAGGGGAGGCGGCTCGCTTGAGGACCTTGCCCCTTTCTATGAAGAGATACTGGTTCGCGCGGTATATAAAATGACCACGCCTGTAATTTCAGCCGTCGGGCATGAAACCGACTATTCTCTTTGCGACTTTGTGGCGGACAGGCGCGCCCCCACGCCTACGGCAGCCGCGGATATAGTGGC
>JAAZIO010000208.1 GCA_012800805.1 Clostridiales bacterium
CAATGATTGACCTCTCAAGCATAGGCTCTTTCGTCGAACATAACGGGCAAAATCTTAACACAAGAATTTACATACTCCCGCTTGGCGGCATGGCTCTTAATAAAATAAATATTATTGACGGCAAAGCTCCGGGGCAGGCAGGCGAGATTTTGATAGAAAGAAGTTCCGACACCATTAAACATTTTGATATCGGTGAAAAATTCAGCGTGTTTGGAAACGAGCTTGAAGTTGTAGGAATTGCACAAAACCCTATGATGATATCAAAAAACGGGGATGTCGATTTTATCGATATGCGCCCGCTTGACCTGATTATTTATGTCGATACAAATTTCGCAAGCGAGCTTTTAAGTAACTTCCCTTTGATAGACGCAATTCCCGTTACCGACATTTATATACTCAGTTATCACGCCAATAACCATGAACCGTTTACCAAAGGATATAAAAAATCCGTGCAGAGCGCTGTGGAGGAATTAAAGAGCGATTTGAAATCTTTTTTCAACGACGAGATGGGCTATGAAAGAACTTATCACTTCCTCACGCTAAATGAAAACAAAAGCACGGCGATTCTTGAGTTTTACTGCGACAGAGTGGATATCATCTGCGCGATATTCCCGCTGTTTTTTATTGCAGTTGCTGCTTTAGTCGTGCTTACCACGATGTCACGCATGATAGAAGAGGAAAGGCCGCTTCTAGGGTGCTTTAAAACGCTTGGCTATACGGACGGGCAGATTGTATTCAAATATGTTTTTCTGGTGTTTATATGTTGTCTTATAGCCTCGATAGCGGGCTCTCTTGCGGGAGTCTGGATACTTCCAACCGTTATATATAACGCTTTTGCGCAGCTATTTTATAACCCCGAGATGGTCAAGTCATTCAGTTATCTTGGCGGTATCCTTGCTTCTCTTGCCATGTTTATCACGGTAGAGGCGGTAACTTTAAGCGTGTGTTTAAAGGAACTGAAAGGTCAACCTGCCGAAATTTTAAGGCCCAAAGCTCCTAAAGCGGGGAAGAAGATTGCTCTTGAGAAAGTCCGCTTCTTTTGGAACAGACTGCCTTTTAGGTACAAATCCACTTTCAGAAACATGTTTAGATATGTCAATCACTATGTGATGACGGCGGTTTCCGTAGCAGGCTCAACTGCGCTTGTTTTTGCTGGTTTTGCCTTGCTTGACATGACTAAAAACCCTGCCCAAAATGTCGGAAATCTTGCAAGCGCGTTTTATATGATTTCGCTTGTGATTATTTTGTTTGCTCTTCTTTTAACGGCTTTTGTGGTTTACAACCTGACAAATATGAACATAGGGGAAAGAAAGAGGGAAATAGCCACGCTGAAAGTTTTGGGATACTTGGATAACGAGGTCACAGGCTATATATACAGAGAAATTTTCCTTATGGCATTGACCGGAATAATAATAGGCATTCCGCTTGGCTGTCTGCTGGTGCATTTTGTGTTCAATTTTATAGACTTTGGCAGTTTATCATATGTAAGATGGTATTCATATCTTATTACGCCCGCTTTAGTTATGATATTTATCGGTATCGTTGACCTGATTTTGAAACCCAAAATTGACGCCATCAGTATGACATCGTCTTTAAGTTCTATTGAATAAGGCATATTTTGTTGAATAAAATTTAAAGTTAAAATCTAAAGTCAAATATCTATAACCGTTTGTATTTGTAATTAGACATCTATCACAAAAGCAGGAAAAAGCGGTTTTACTTAATGTTTAAGGCATTAAACAAAGCCTCGACGAAAGTCATATCTAAAGATTAATTATTGTGGTTGATCTTACAAATAGCTGTTTAATAATTGAAAGAAGAAAGCTAAGCTTTTTATTGGTGACTGACGAAAAAGTTACTCCTAAATATCAATTAAATTTATGGTTGTTAAATATTAGTTAGATAAAAGAAAGAAAGAAGTAATATTTATTTTGTTTGATTAAAGCAAAAGCTCGTTAAAGAAATAAGATAATTTCCTTTGATAAAACTAAAAGACTATTAAAATATTCATTAGTAAGCTAAGCTTTTTATTGGCTAATGACAAAAAAGTTACTTCCTGAATATTAATAATTTTTAGTTGTTAAATATTAGTTTTTTTTAAAAAAAAGAAATAATATTTATATTGATTAAAGCAAAAAGCTTATCTTATTATTTCGATTGATAAAAGAAAAAAGATAATTTTTATTTCGTTTGATAAAAGTAAAAGAATACTATAAGCTAAGCTTTTCATCGGCTTATATTTTATTTTTTACGGTTACCTTATTCAAATCTTAATTTATAACTAAAATTAGAAGCAGTTGTTATATATGTTTTTAATGTTCAATTATTAAAATTTATTAAATAGGCAAGAGATACTTTTAACAGTAGCTTACTGAAATATTTTTATATTTGATTACTTTTTTTTGTTATTTTTTCCTTTAAATTTTTATTCAAACCGCTTAATAATCGTTGATAAATTATTTAATTTATGATAATATCAATACGCTTGATTCAATTTAATATATAGTTTGGAGAGTTGGCTGAGTGGTCGAAGGCGCACGATTGGAAATCGTGTGTACCCTAATTGGGTACCTAGGGTTCAAATCCCTAACTCTCCGCCAAACAAATACGAACCGTCTGGTTCGTATTTTTATTTTTAAGTTTAGTGGAATTTAAAAATTTAAAAGCTGATTTAACATCTTATTTTGATTATTTGCCTTTTAACAGCTATTTGCCGCTTTATACAAGTTCAATTTTTAGCTTTTTCTAAAGTAGCTATGGCTAGGCCGATGTTTTCGCGGCCTTTTAGGGCATGGGCTTTATCTCGGGCGTTGAAGTAGATATAAAATGTGCCGTCAAAACAGCTTAGACAGCAGGCGTAAACATACTGCGCCATCCAGTCTTTAATTTTGCTCTCGGGGCAAACCTTTGGCACTATCAACGGTTTTACAAACTCAAAATTGATGCCGTCGTTTGATTTTAAAAGCATTATTGCGCTGTGTGAGTTATTGTCTTTGTCTTTATAAATGCCGTTTTGCAGACCAATAAAGCAGTCTTTTAATCTGTATACTTTTATGCAGCCGCAGCAGATGTTTAAATATTCGCATTCGCTGTCGGGTTTTAATATTGGACAGTCGAGGGGAGTAAATCCGCTTAAAGGATTGTCGCTTTCAGATAGCGAAATGTATGTGGGCTCCGAAAATCCGCAGTCTTTTATGTATGTAAGACCCGCTGAAAAATAAAGCCGCAGATTGTTTTCATTTTTTATTAAAAACGGATTGGATACGGAGTAGCCTCCATTAAATAGCATGTAATCCTTTTCCGCTCCGACAACTTTTAATGGTTTGCTCCAATTAATTAAATCAGCGCTTGTGGTTACATAAATTTCGGATTTCCACTTGCCGTTTATAAGTGATAAACCTCTTTTAAGCAGCGGCTGAACACTTTCATAGTAAAGATAATAGACGCCGTCAATGTAATTGATGTTTGGCCTCATCGCGCGGTTTAAAACCTTTCCACGCTTTTTCCAGCTAAAACCGTCACCGCTGATAAAATGATAAACACCAAAAAGCGTATGACAAAACATATGCCATTTGCCGTCATGCGACTGGCTTGGCGTCAATACGCTTGGATCGGCTACAATGGGCGAAAATCCAAAACGCTTGACTATAGGATTGGCTTTTGTAAGCTCAAAATTCAATTTATTAAAATCGTCAAAATTAATATTTATCATAACCAAATTCTAAGTATAATTATAGGCTTGTATTTATTAAAAATAAATACCCGCCGCAGTAAATCCGCGCTCAAAAATGAAATTGTTTATACATTATTAAAATGCGCATTAATCTATCTTGGTTTTATGGTTTCATTTTTGCTTAATATATTTTTGCGATATATCAAAATGAACGATATCGTTTGATTGAAATCTTTTCGTATGTTAAAATTTTTAATATGTATGATATTTTGGACTCATTAAACAAAGAACAGCGGGAAGCGGCGTCGGTTCTCGACGGCCCTGTGCTTGTTACTGCGGGCGCGGGGAGCGGCAAAACCAGAGTCTTGATTGCCCGCATCGCGAACTTAATTAGAAACGGTGTTCCGCCATATCAGATTCTTGCGATTACCTTTACAAATAAAGCCGCAAGAGAAATGAGCGAGCGCTTAAAGGGCATCTGCGACGCGGACGATGTTATAACCTGTACATTCCACTCCTTTTGCGCAAGAGTTTTAAGGCGCGACGGTATTTACCTTGGTTACACTAGCAATTTTACGATTTACACTGAAGTCGAAAGCGAAAGAGTAATTAAAAACATCCTTGAAAAAAGGAATGTGGATTTAAAGAAAAAAAACACTTTCGCCTATCACATCGGAAACGCGAAAAACAAAGGCTTGAATCCTGATGAATATTATTCACTTATCAAAAACGAAATAACAGACGCTTATCTTATATGCGATGTTTATAAAGATTATGAGGAAGAGCTTTTTAAATCCAACGCCATGGATTTTGACGACCTTTTGTTAAAAACCGAGCAACTTTTCAGAAATTACCCGAATGTTTTATACCACTACGCATCCCGTTACAGATATATAAATGTCGACGAGTTTCAAGACACCAACCAGATACAGCTTGAAATTGTAAGGC
>JAAZIO010000173.1 GCA_012800805.1 Clostridiales bacterium
ATATCTCTCTGATTTCCGCCGTTCCAAGGACTACTTCTTTGAACTTTGGTTCAAGCAATCCTTTTATGGCCTGTTCGATATCGTTGATTGCGTCATAAATAACTCTGTAGCAACGGATATCAATGTTCTCTCTTTCGGCCAATTCCTTTGCGTTAGTGTCGGGGCGGACATTAAAGCCGATGATTATAGCGCCAGTGGTATCGGCAAGTATTACGTCGGATTCCTTTATGCCGCCTACGCCGCCGTGAATAATCTTGATTTCAACCTCTTTTTCGGCTTGCGAACTTGTAGGCTCATCGTTGAACTTAAGCAAAGACTGTTTGAGAGCCTCAAGGGAGCCTTGAACATCCGCTTTAATGATAACGGGAAGCTCTTTATAGCCTTTTTTGGCGAGATCTTCAAGGGTAAGGCGTTTCTTTGTGGTGTTCTCCACAGCGGTAAGCTTGAGTCTTCTCTCTTCGGCGAGCTGCTTTGCAAATTTCTCGTCGGGAACAACAAAGAGCGTATCGCCCGCGTTTGGTACTTCGTCAAAACCCGTAACGGATACAGGCATTGAGGGCCCTGCTTCTTTTACGGCTCTTCCCATGTCATCAGTCATTGAGCGGACTCTGCCGACGATAGTTCCGGCAATGAATATATCGCCGATTTTGAGCGTTCCTTTTTGAACCAAGATTGTGGCGAGCGGGCCTCTGCCCTTATCAAGCCTTGCCTCAACGATGGTGCCTTTGGCCGTTCTGTTGGGATTGGCCTTAAGCTCCATGATTTCGGCGACAAGCAAAATATTCTCAAGCAGGTTGTCAACGCCCTGTCCCGTCTTTGCGGATACATAGCAGACGGGAGTATCGCCGCCCCATTGCTCTGCGACTATATTATAGTTTGTGAGTTGATGTAAAATTCTATCGGGGTCGGCAGTAGGTTTATCAACTTTATTTACAGCGACGATAATTTGAACGCCGGCGGACTTTGCATGGTCGATAGCCTCGACAGTCTGAGGCATTATACCGTCGTCAGCCGCGATAACGATAATCGCGATGTCAGTAACCTGAGCACCGCGTGCCCTCATTGCCGTGAATGCCTCGTGGCCGGGCGTATCGATAAAGGTAATTTGCTTCCCCTTTACTTTAATCGTATAGGCGCCGATATGCTGGGTTATACCGCCCGCCTCGCTGTTTGCGACTTTGGTCTTTCTTATATAGTCAAGAAGCGAAGTTTTGCCGTGGTCGACATGACCCATGATTGTAACAATCGGAGGTCTCGGCACAAGGCTGTCCATTTCGTCAATGTCGTCGGTAAGCTCGATTTCGGCTAATGACTCTTCCATGGTCTTTTCGGGCTTATATTCAAGCGTTACGCCAAGCTCCGCCGCGACAAGCGCCGCCGTGTCGAAGTCGATATTCTCGTTGATGGTTTTAGCGATGCCTAATATAAACAGTTTCTTTATGATTTCCGAGGCCTGCTTGCCGATTTTTTCCGAAAGAACTTTTATCGTTACCACGGGGGTATCGATAACGGCGTGGTCTATTACGATTTGGGGAGCCTTGACGTCGGAGTCTTTCTTCTTCTTGACTTTTACTTTTACGGTTGCCTCATCGTCAATCAAAGTGTTATCGACAACATAACCCTTTTTAATCAACGAGCGTTTGTCAAGGTTTTTCTTTGGAGCTTCGGTGCCGCTGTGCTCTTTGCGCTTTACTGCGGTAGCGGCTTTAGCAGGCTGAGAGGCAGGAGCGGGAATCGACGCGGAAGTAGTAAAAGGCGCCTTGGGACGAGGAGCCCCGCCCTGACCTTGAGGTCTTTGCTGATACTGTCCTGGCCTGCCCTGCTGCTGCGGGAAGACTTTGGTCCGAACGGGAGTGCCGCCTTGCTGCTGTTGTCTTGGCGGCCTTCTGTCTTGAGGTTTTCTGAACTCATTGGATGGAGCGTTGTTGTTTTGCGGCCTGCTCTCTCTTTGAGCGAGTTTATGGTCATCTTGTTTTTTGGGTTGCTCGGCGACGGCGGGTTTCACATCCGCCTTTTCTTTTAATTCAGCTTTTTCCTCAGCCTTTGTTTCCTGCGGTTTTTGGACGGGCTGAGGCGCGTCTTTTACGGTTTCGGCTTTAACCGCGGCGACACTCTCTTGTTTCTTTTGCGCCTCTTCCCTAACAAGCCTAAAGCCTTCTTTTTTAAGCTTAACCTGCTCCATCAGTTTTTGCGCGCGCTGCTTTTGCTCCGCGATTAAACCAAGGAGCGGAGAAAGTTTTTGAGACTTGAAAGCCGAAAGTATTTTATTCATCTCTTCCGCCGAGTTTTTGTTTTTGTTTTCTGCGTTTTCGCTCATATCCACCTCATGACAATTCTTTGATGATTGCCCCCGCAAGATTTTTATCGGTAATTGCGATGGCTTTAACACCGTTTTTGTTTAAAAGCCCGGATAAATTATCTACCAAATAAAAAGGTATTTTATCTTGGGCGTAGCTTTTTATATCTTTAATCAATCTTTCAGAAGCCGACTCGCAAACAAGAAACAGACAATATGGCTTTTTTTTTCTTGTTATGTTGTCTATGCCGAATACTATTTTGTTTGCCTTTTGCGCAAACCCAAGGTAACTACTCAGCTTTGTCGGATTCATACTCTTTTAAAAGCAACTCGTATATTTCGTCGGGAATGTTTTCTTTAAAGGCTTTATTTAAAAGCTTCTTTTTTACGGCAAGAGTCACGCAGTTCATGTTATCGCAAAGATACGCTCCTCGGCCATTCTTTTTTCCCGTTTTGTCTATCGAATACTCGCCTTGAAAACGGACGACGCGTATAAACTCCTTTTTGTCGCGCTTTTCGCGGCAAGCTATACACATGCGCCTGTTTTTTTCTTTATCCACTTTCTACTCCTTGTTTTCGGTGTTGTCCGTAGCAAGCGAAATAAGGCTTGATTGCGGCTTGACGTCTATCTTCCATCCTGTAAGCTTTGCGGCAAGACGTGCGTTTTGACCGTTTTTGCCGATTGCCAAGCTGAGCTTGTCGTCGGGAACGATGACGGTCGCGGTCTTGGTCTCCTCAACGCATCTAACCATGAGAACCTGCGCGGGAGAGAGGGCTCTTGCGATGTATTCAAGCGGGTCTTCGCACCATTCGATGATGTCCACTTTCTCGCCGTTAAGTTCGCCTACGATAGCGTTAACCCTCACGCCCTTGTTGCCGATGCATGAACCCGTCGCGTCGACGTTGGGGTCGCTTGAGGCGACGGCAATCTTGGTTCTGAATCCCGCTTCTCTTACTATGCCTTTTATCTGCACAAGACCCGCCTTGATTTCGGGAACCTCGTTTTCAAAAAGCCTTTTAACGAAGCCTGCGGCCGATCGTGAAACGATGACCTGCGCGCCTTTGTTTGTGGTTTTGATTTTCTTTAAGAACACTTTGATTACTGAGTTTAATTCATAGCTTTCGGTGGGTATTTGGTCTTGAACCATCATCACGCCTTCCATCTGATTGCCCACGATTTCGACGAAAACATTGCCGCCTTCCTTTCTGCGGACGATAGCGTTTAAAATCTCGCCCTGCTGGTCATTCATCTCGTTTAAAACCATTTCCTTTTTGGCGTCGTTTAAACGCTGAATTACTACTTGTTTTGCGGTTTGGGCGGCTATTCTGGAAAACTGTTTGGGAGTGATGTCTTCAAGCACCATGTCTCCCACTTTGTATGTCGGCTTGATTTCTTTTGCCTCTTCAAGGGAGATTTGTTTTTCTTCGTCTTCGACGACTTCCACAACCTCGCGATATGCGTAAACCTTTATGGATTGCTTTTCTTCGTTAAGTTTTACGATAACGTTTCTGGCTTCGCCAAACTCTTTTTTGTATGCGGATACCAAGCCCGCTTCAAGCGATTCGATAAGCAATTCCTTAGAGACTCTTTTTTCTCTTTCAAGCATATCCAAGGCCTGAAAGAACTCCTTGTTTATCATTGTGTCCTCCTAAAACTTTATCAGCGGCATAGCCTTGCCGATAAGCGTCCTCGAAATTTTGATAATTTTGGTTTGTTTTTTATTGTTAAGCTCAAGTTCTATCTCGCTGTCGGAATAAGATACCAGCTTTCCTTCATAGCGGGTTTTACCTTCGAGCTTTTCTTTCAAATTCACGGTTATTTCCGTATCCATCGCCCTTCTGAAATCGTCGGTGGTAACGATGGGACGGTCAAGACCCGGCGAGGAAACATTTAAAACATAATCGCCGGGAATTTCGTCGTCTAAAGCGTCAAGCGGCTCGTTGATTGCGTTGTGGGCGGCCTCAAGGTCGTTTAGCGTTATGCCGCCTTTTTTGTAAATAATGATGTTAAGGTTGAGCTTACCGTATTCTTTTGCGGTATTGACCTCAACCAGCTCAAGCCCGAGACCGTTTAGTATCGGCGATACGATTTCTTCAGCTTTTTTCAACAACATTTCATTCATAGAGCGCCCTCTCAAAAAAATGAGTGAGCCTTTGGCCCACTCGTGAACTTTGTCTCATGTCAGCGTGTATATAATAAATCAAAAAACATTTTTTGGCAAGCGTTTTTACTTTATTTTGTCAATTTGTCAAGTTTTTATACTATCTCTTGGCCTCGTCCATCTTGGCTGCGATTATTTTAAACAGTTTTGCCGTGGCTAGAGCGTCCGCCGCGGCTCTGTGGGCGTTTACCAGCTCGATATCAAGCAGTTTTGTAAGCGCGCCGAGGTTATACATTTTAGCATTCGGAAAATACTGCTGGGCAAGCGCCAAGGTATCGTATAAGTCGTTTTTGTATATGTATCCGCTCTCTTTTGACAGCCTGTTTAAGATAGGAAAATCATAGTTTATGTTGTGCGCAACAAGCGACGCGCCTCTTGTGAATTTGAAAAAGTCCCCCGCTATCAGGTCAAAAGTGGGAGCCGCCGCGACATCCGCGTCGGTAATTCCCGTAAGCTTTGTGGTGTCCGCGGGAATTCTCATTCTTGGATTTACAAAGGAGTGCATTATTTCGATAATCTTACCGTTTCTAATTTTAATTCCCGCAATTTCTATAATCATAGCCTCCTGCGTGTTTAAGGAGGTGGTTTCAAGGTCAAATACCACAAAGTCGTTGTTTCTCAAAAGCGATGGCACGGTTAAATCGCAGTCTATCAGGCTTCCCTGCTCCACTTCGCTATAAGGCTCGGGCTTTAAATATACATAGTGCTTAGGCTCGGGAAGTGATTTTTCCTGTTTAATTACGCTGTAATCTATTTCGGCATAAGCTATTGAGTTGACCTTAAAGGAAAGACCGCCAAAGTTGTTTCGGTCGACAGAACCCACGCAAACCACTTCGTCGCCGTTTTTTATGACCCTAAGCTGCGGAGCCGATTTAATGCTCGGGAAAACAATGCAGTCGATTGTGCCCGTCATATCGTTCAATGTCCACCTAAACAGCGGTAGCTTTTCAGGGTTTTTATCGCTTGGCGGAAGGGTGCTGTCAAATCTTTTGTTTGTGTATTCTTTTTCCGCAAAGGAAGAAATTTTGCCGCAGATAATCATATTTGTTGCGGGCTCGTTTATTTCAGATATGTATTTGGCATAGCCGTTAATGTTCATTCCCTGGCCTACGGGGTAGATGGTTTTTGAGCTTTCCGTCCTCACGGGAATGAATGTGGTTTTTGAAATCTTTGGCGCAATTGCGCTCTCATATTGTTTTTGAGAAATGATTGTTTTTACTTCATTGAACTTAACAGAAACTTCATAATTAAAGTTTCTGTTAAGATAGTCTTGAAGTTTTTCCGCCTCTCCTTTCACCTCGAACATCTTGTAGAGCGCGCTTCCCATGTCGATTACGACATCGACAAAAGACGAAGAGTCTTGAACATCTATATGATAAGCTTCCTCGGGGATTGTTTTTAAGGCGTATTGATGATGAGAGTTGAAATACTCAACAATTTTGTTTTTAACGGTTTCGGCGTCGGTATGCGTTTTTAGATATTCAACCGTAACATTGATATCGGGAAATATTGTTGAAACGGCACTATGTACTTCTTCCTTTGCCTGTTCGTCAAAGGTGTTTATGGCAAAGTTTGAAATAATAAAAAATACCTTAAGGGCGTTTGCTCCCTTATAGTATTCGGCGGATTTAAACTTAATCATGTTAAATTTGCCGTTTGTTATTTGGTTAAACCTTTGTATAAACTCATTCATTTTTAATAAAACCTTCAAGCGTTTCCTTTATGGTATCTATAATTTTATCGTTTTCAACAGTTTTAACTTTTTGCCCTTTAACGAAAAGCACAGACTTTTCTTTACCGCCCGCAATTCCGAAATCCGCGTCCCTGCCCTCGCCGATTCCGTTAACCACGCAGCCCATGACGGCAATTTTTAAAGGTTTTTTAATGCCTCTTACAAGCTTTTCGGTTTGCTCGGCTATGCCCATGACATCAAACTCCGTCCTTGCGCAGGTGGGGCAAGCGATTACTTCCGCCATGTCATTTCTAAGTTTTAATGCGTTTAAAA
>JAAZIO010000174.1 GCA_012800805.1 Clostridiales bacterium
AAGGCGATTTGCGAAAGGCTTAAGGCAAAGCATAATGTATTGTCGCTTTCAGAAGACGGCGAGGAATACTCGGTTGAAGCCGCTGCTTTTATGGATAATTTTGAAATCAGCCTGGACACTTCGGGTGAGGGTCTTCATAAAAGAGGTTACCGCTCCATGGTTTGGACGGCGCCGCTTAGAGAAACACTGGCCGCCGCGATACTGATGCTCTCTGTCTGGAAAAAGGACCGCGCCCTCATAGACCCGTTTACGGGCTCCGGAACGATACCCATTGAAGCCGCCTTGATAGCGACAAACACCGCCCCGGGGCTTTATAGAAGCTTTGCCTTTGAAAAATTTAAGTATGCTCCAGGCGTCATTGAAAGAGTGAGGGAAGAGGCGAAAGATAAGGAGGACTTAAATTTAAGCGCGAGAATCTCCGGCTTTGACATCAATCCCAAAGCCATAAAGCTTGCGGTTAAGCACGCCGAAGCCGCAGGGATGAAAAAATTCATACATTTTCAGACGGCTGATATGCGGACCATATCGTCAAGATACTCCCACGGGGTAATGGTAGCTAACCCTCCATACGGTGAGAGGCTTATGGATGAGGAGAATCTGAAAGCTCTGTATCGAGATTTCGGAAAAGTCTACCGCTCGCTTGACGAATGGTCATGCTATGCGATAACTTCATACAGAGGGTTTGAAAAACATTTCGGTCAAAAGGCGGATAAAGTGAGAAAACTTTATAACTCGGAAATTGAATGTTCGCTGTATCAGTTTTTGGGCGCGCCGCCAAAGAGGAATAACAATGAAAGCGCTGGTTCAAAGGGTTAATTACGCAAAACTTGAAGTTGAGGGAAAAACGGTTTCCGAAATAGGCAAAGGGCTTGTGGTTTTCTTTTGCGTGGAAGCCGGCGATGAGGAAAAGCTGGCTGACTACTACGCTAAAAAAATCGCAAACCTCAGGATTTTTGAAAAAGACGGAAAAATGACGCTCTCCGCCCTAGACCTTGGCTATGAAATACTTTCGGTATCCCAGTTTACGCTTGCGGGCGACTGCTCTCACGGCAACCGTCCCGATTTCACGAAAGCAGAAAAGGCGGAAAGAGCAAAATATGTTTATGAAAAATTTTGCGTTGCGCTATCAAGTTACGGCATCAGTGTAAAGAGGGGGATTTTCGGCGCGGATATGAAGATAACCCAGCTTAACGACGGTCCCGTTTCGATAATCGTCTGATATGTTCTATTTGTCAAGAGTAGGTCTTCATCACTGGGAAGAGCCGCCTATCTCGGGAGAGAGAGGAAGCGGCGCCGTATTCTTTTCGGGCTGCACTCTAAGGTGCGTGTATTGCCAAAACTACAAAATTTCAAGGTCAAAATGCGGCATAGCGGTAGAGCAAAAAACGCTGATTGACCTTATGCTTTATCTTCAAAAGACAGGCGCTCATAATATCAACTTGGTTTCGCCGTCATTATATATAAGCTCACTTCCTAAAGTATTAAAAGAGGCTAAGAAAGCGGGATTAACGATTCCCGTAGTATACAATACTCACGCTTATGAAACGGTTGAAAGTTTAAAAAGGCTTGAGGGGCTTGTTGACATCTATCTTCCCGATTTCAAGTATTCGGACGACGAGCTTGCCTATAATTACTCAAAGGCCAAAAATTATTCCGCCGTGGCGAGGCGGGCAATCAGTGAAATGCGCCGCCAGCAACCAAAAGATTTGTTTGATGAGAGCGGTATAATGAAAAAAGGTGTAATTATAAGGCACCTTGTTTTACCGGGCGGGATTGAAAACTCCGAGGGGGCATTTAAAAAAATTGCGGGGATAGATAAAAGCCTTTATGTATCGGTTGTAACCTATCTTTATGGACACTATCGACAAGGGGAACAAAAGGCAGAAAATAAGCGTATGAGTCTGTTAAACCCATACGCTTGTTTTCATTTATTGAGCTTATAGCGCAAGACTGAGGCAATATCGACTTTATAAACAATATCTATCACGCGTTCCTTGCCTGTATGTTTCGGGTGACCGCCTACTACTACACGGTCTAAAAGCTCATAGCACATTTCGCGTGTAAGTTCCGGCGCTTCGAGATACTTCTTTATGTTCCGTATAAACTCATCTGCGCTCTGTATCGTATTCGTCGTTTCGGTCAGCCGCTCTTCAAGCACCGCGATTTCCGCTTCGACTTTCTTCTGCTCCTCGGAATACTTTTGGATAAAACTGATACAGATATCTTCCGGCATTTTACCCTTCAGCCTGTCCTCATAGGCAAGTTGCATAAGGCGGGATAATTCCTCCGTGCGTTTGCGTTTAGCCTGCAATTCCTTCTTGGCGGATTTAATCGCCTTATCCGCAAACTTGGCATTATGCCGGATAAAATCTTCGCGGATAGCCTTTTCGTCAAGGACAATTCTTTGTGCCATTTCGCGTATATCGTTAAGAACTATCGCCTCTATATCCTTCGCCTGTATGAAATGCGAAAAGCAATACGATTTTCCCAGCCGCACATGATTGCCGCAGTTGAAATTGAAATCTACTTTGCCGTTTCGGTTGATGGAATTCATCTTCATTTTCCCGCCGCAGTCTGCGCAATATAGAAACCCCGATAACGGGTGCGTATATCCGCGCTTGGTTTTCCTGCCCTGCGCTACGGATTTTTCCACTTCGCGCACCTTATCCCAAAGCTCCT
>JAAZIO010000175.1 GCA_012800805.1 Clostridiales bacterium
TGAGCAAGAGGAAGTCCCGCCGCTACTGCGTCAAATAGCTGTTTTGCGGGTAGCTTCCAAATTTTCGAACAAAACAAAATCGCAAAAAAGCCTCCGAACACCCCGCCGTAAAACATCAGACCCGAAAAAAGAAGCTCCCAAGGCTCCATTTGCCCGTTTATCACATATTTTAACTGGCCCGCAACAGAAAAGAGCTTGGCGCCAAGTAGCCCGAAAACAAATACTATTATCGAGGTAAAAAATACATCCGAGTTTTTAAGAAAGTCGCCTCTTTTTCTAAAAATTGCGGCAACTGAAGCAAAAACCGCTCCCGTCACAATAAAAAAACCGTATGAAGGTATAATTCCAAAAAGCAAAGGGTGCATAATTAAACTAATTATAGCATTTAACTTTGTAAATTAAAAGCCTGAATAAAAAATAAATATTTTTAATTTCATAATAATTTTACAGTTCTGTTTTAGTATCAACCAAGCTTATCATGTTGCTATTTACATAATTCTATAGGTTTTGCTTTAGAAATTATAAGTTTTGCGATTATTAATTAAAATTTAAAATCATGCGATTGGAAATTTAAGCTTATATTAAAAACCATGTATTAAACCATCGTTTTGTCGGCAAGTTGTTTTTAATGACTAAGCTTTAAAAATAAGATATAAAAACAAAAAAACTTAATCATAGATTAAAACAGCTGCGAAAACTTGCTTAAAAACGCGCATGAAAACATTGTTATGATGGAGGGCAGGAACATGATGGCGGATAGTATGATTGCGCAAACCGACAGCCCCGTTTTGTTTCTTAGCCCCAAGGCCCCAAGTATTATCGAAGAAAAAAACAACACCGACGAAACGGCGGAAAGCCCTACGGTGGTTTTTATAAAGCGGTTGGTTGCAAGAAGCAGTGAGCCGTCGCTGTTTGCGACAAAGCCTGCTATTGCGGCAATGTATAAAACAATGCCTAAGGTTGTCAATATAATCGCAATAATTGAAAGCGCCGCGTTTTTTTTATCCTCGCCGCCAATTTGCGTTTTGGCTTGCGGGAGAGTGAAAAGCTTTTGCTCTTTTATTTCATTGTTTTCTTCTTTTAAATCCATAACTAATTATATTTTGTCATATAGTTGCCGCAATAACAACAAAAGATTATATCTTTTTGATAATCAACCAAAAAGCGCGCTTTAATTTTTTATTTGATAATTTATTAAATTTTCTTATGTAAATGATAGAGTGTAAAACCAGACGGTTGGCGTTATACATAAGTAACCAGGCAGAAATTATTTTCTTTAGTATGAAACCAAACCTGTTGGCATTTTGTTGAAAAGCAGCGGCAGTAAAAAATGAGTTTACTTTTTTATTAGCATTTTATATTTGCCTTGTGTTTTTGCTAAACAATGTTATCTAAGTAAGGGAAGGCAATATGTTAATAAAATATACATCGCTTCCGCCAAAGTTGCCGGAATATATGCCGTCATTTATATCTGAGGTGAAGAATATATTCAGTTCCTCTCCCGAAAGATACAAGTTGATATTACCGCTTGATGTTGAAATGACGCCGATATCGTTTAATTTGGAGTATGAATTGAGTCTTTTGATATATGTTATTTTTTTTGCCGTGTCGGTAAACAGCAGTATCATTTGACCTTTGCCGTCCAAAGCGCCTGTGATTTTATCAAAGGTCATTGACATCTCAATGCTTGTAATCAGTGAAAATTTTGAGTCGAGATAGTGAACGGCGGCATCTGTCACCGCAAGAAATCCCGTCTGAGTTTTAAAAAGCCTGCCCACGCTGCCGCCGTCAAGCGGTTTGTTTCCTATCTGACCGCTTGAGTTGACAACATTTAAGGAAATGCCCGATGAATCCTTGCAAAGCAGGCAAATCTGACCGTCCGAGTTTACTGCGACCGAAATTACAACGCTTGGTATTTTAGCAACAAGATTAAGCCTGTCGCTGTAGCAGTATACATAGCCTATCTGAGAGCCGCCGACTATCGCGTAAATGCCGCTCGAATTTTTAAAAATTTCGATAATTGTTGTAGGCTCGGGCGTAGGTATGCAATCTATTTCCGAAACGGTTTTTCCGCCGTAAACATAAAGGTGCAGCCTGCTCTGTTTTGACCCGTAGATAAAAAGCATGTTTTGGTCAAGATACATTTTAAGATTGTCAAGATCCATTTCGATAGCGGGGGTAACCGTTAATGTATATTCCACGATTCTAAGTAGAGCCTTATCGCCGTTTTTGGTTGCCACGGCTATGCCTTCTCCCGTTATTTTTGAGTTTAAATATATCTCGCTGTCGCCGCCCACTTTTATTACGCTGTTAAGTTTTGAGCTGTCGAAAACCGAAAGATAAATGCCTTTGCCCTCAAAATCGTAATCGTTTGAGCCGCCAAGTGTTAAAGTGTAAAATTTTCCCGCTATAAAGTGCGTCGCAAGGTGGGTGTCGTCACCGCTTCCGCCCGTGTGCTGGATTATTAAGTTTTCAAAAGCGGTAGCGTATCTTGGAAGTTCGCTGACGACAGGGGCAGGGCTGAATGTGTCGGGAGTAGTTTCTCCGCCCTGAGCTTCCTTTTGCTTTGACATATATACGGCATAATATATTACATAAGAAAGTGCGCAAACAGACAGTAAAAGCAAAACCGCAAACCACTTGGCCGCTTCTTTTTTTAAACGCATATTCCCCTCCGCGGATAGTTTAACATATAAAAAAACACTTTTGTGAAAAACGGCAAATGTAGTGATAAAAGTAAAAAAATCGGCGTAAATGGAAACGCCGACTTTTCTTCTCTTTTGCGTATATAGGGAGTTTAGAAATATGCAACTGTTATAACTGTTATAAATATTTCATGTTATCGCAACTGTTACAACTATATAATTATTTCATGTTATTCATGTTATTATGGTTTAAAAAATTTTAATATTTTGTTTTATTTGATTTTTAAGTTTAATGAGCTTTAATTTACCATTACTTTATTTACCATTACTGCATGATAATCTTATGTAAATTTAGGAAGTTTACTCTGCCTTATTTTATGCAAAGAGTATCTATACCTTTTAAAAGTTACCCTTTAAAGTTGACTTTATTAAATTTGAGAGCTGCTCTAATTTAATTTGAGAGCTGTTTATTATCATCTTGCCGTGGTTTTACGCAAAGATTAAATTTCTTTTGCGGTTTTTGCCGTCGGCTTTAAACCTGTATATTCTTAAGTGAGATGTCCTTTATTTAATTTGAGAGCTGCATATTTATTATCATTTGCTTACATATGATTTATTACCACCGGGGCTTTTTTCAGGCGGTTTAAACTTTTATCTCATTGGTTGAGCTTTTACTTTTTTGCGGTAAAAGCGGAGGTTTTATTTTGTTTTCGTGCTCTTTTGCTTTTTCCACTAAAACCGAAACAATCTTTTTTCTTGCGTCGGGGCTTACCGCTCGCATGGGAGGGGCGCACATACAGGCGTTAAGAGCGCTTAATAAAAGCTCAATCGTAAGGTCATCTTCACTTAACACAAAAGCGCCGTGCTTTTTTGCAATTTCTGCGTTAAGGCTTTGGTCGCCTCTTGATACCTTTTGCGAAAGGGGAATGAACACCGCTTTTTTCATGAGCGCGGAAATCTCGCTTACGGCCGTTGCTCCCGCCCGAGATAGCACGATATCGCTTGCGGCGTAGCAACTTGCCATATCGCTTGCGTATTCAATCGCAAAGTAGCCTTTTTGCGGCTTTGCGGCTCCGCCTTGTTTTCCCGTTATATGAAGAACAAAGTATTTTTCGGTGAGCTTATCAAGGTTTTCGGTTATCAAGTTGTTGAATTTTCTTGCGCCCAAAGAGCCGCCGAGGACCAAAAGAACGGGGTTTCCGCTAAAGCGCGCGCCCTGTTTTTTAAGCTTTTCCATGGCTTCGCATCGGGATATTTCAAACAGCTCATCTCTTAAGGGAAGCCCCACATACATAAAATCCTTGTTGGTTTTGGCGGTTTCTTCGTGGGCGGTAAGGATAGTCGCCCCAAGCAATTTGCCGATTTTGTTTGAAAGCCCAAGCGTAAGGTCGGACTCATGGCACACTACGGGAACTTTCATCTTTGCCCCCGCAATTACTTGGGGAAGCGCGGCGTATCCGCCTTTTGACAATATGACATCGGGCTTTAATATTTCAAGCAGTTTTTTCGAGTGGGACACCGCTTTTGATAGCGCAAAAGGAATTTTGATGTTTTTAAGCATGTCCGAGCGGGAGAATTTAACCGTTTGAACCGTAAAGCAGGGAATTTGATACTGAGGAACTATCCGGCACTCCATACCTCCGCTTCCGATAAAGTAAATGTTGTCGAAATGCTTCTTGAGGTCCGGAATGAGGGCAAGCAGGGGATAGATATGACCGCCCGTGCCGCCGCCTGTTAAAACTATATTCATATGCCACCCTTTCGTATAGTATGCTAAAATTTAAAAAATGTTTGCAAAACTAAAAGTTGTAAGTTATACTAGTAAAAGGGAATAAATGGCATCGCCAAACGATAAGGAGTGAACTATGAAGTATCAGAAATTCGAAAGCTTCGATAAAACCATCATCCAATGCTATCTCTGGGATGAGGTAAGAAATCCTAAAGGCGTTGTTCAAATCGTTCACGGCATGGCAGAGCATGCAAAGCGTTACGATTCTTTTGCGCAATACCTCAATAAAAACGGTTATATCGTCTGGGCGGATGACCACCGCGCCCACGGAGCCACCGAGCCCGAAAGCTCACTCGGCTACCATGACGGCGATGTTTTCCTTGACACCGTCAAAGACCTTATAGCCATGACGAAATACCTTAAAGAAACCTACAATCTTCCCGTTGTGGTCGTAGGGCACTCATACGGCAGCTTCCTGCTCCAGCGCTATATCCAGCTTTATAGCGATGTTTCGGGCGTTATACTGTCGGGTTCTGCCAACATGAAAGGGCTTCTCCTTAACATGGGCGCAATGATTGCCAACACCCAGTACGCTTTCCTTGGCGGAAAGAAGAAAGGCAAGCTTATAGACAAGCTTTCGTTCGGCAACTACAATAAGCCTTTCAAAAAGGAAGCTCCCGAGTTCGGCTGGCTCACACGCGACATCGAGCAGGTTAAAAAATACGTATTTGACAAGCAGTGCGGCTATGTGATGAGCATAGGTTTTTATAAACATTTCTTTGGCGGTCTCAAAAAGGCTTATGTCAAGTCTAACCTCAACGCCATACCGAAAACCCTTCCCATTGCGCTATTTGCGGGTTCCGATGACCCCGTCGGCGGAAAGGGCAAACTGGTGAAAAAGCTTTACAAGCAATATAAGGACCTTGGCATTGAAAATGTTTCAATGAAACTTTACGAAAAGGGACGCCACGAGATTTTAAATGAGATAAACAACATGGAAGTATACAAAGACTTCCTTGACAAAATCGACAGCTTTATCGGCGCAAAAGCCGAGTAACGGGCAAAAATTTGTTTTAGCGTTAATTTAATGAATTTAAGTCAATTTATTAATTGACAACATTTTCAACCTTTAAGTATCGCAGCGTGCCGCTGCGATACTTATTGAAAGGGCATAAAGTATGGAAAAAATCGCAAGTTTTCAAATCAATCATGAACGATTGCTCCCCGGCCTTTATGTATCAAGGCTTGATAAATCGGGGGAGGAGTTTGTGACCACTTTTGATATCAGAATAACCCGTCCCAATTTTGATGATGTGATGGATACGGCATCTATACATGCCATCGAGCACCTTGGAGCCACTTATCTGAGGTCTTCTGCGATTAAAGATAAGGTTTTGTATTTCGGCCCAATGGGATGCAGGACGGGTTTTTATCTTTTGATTTTCGGAAATTTAACGCCGTCCGATATTTTGCCCTATATTAAGGATACTTTTTTATATATCTTGAATTTTGAAGGCAAGATTCCGGGGCAGTCCGCTATCGAGTGCGGAAACTATAAAGACCTGTCGCTTGAAGGGGCGAAGTGCTATGCGAAAAAATATCTTGACGAGTTTTTGCTAAACTCCCCCATAGACAGGATGATATACCCAAACTAAATAAGAGGTAATATGGCAGGAGCAAATTATTCAGCTGAAGACATTCTGGTTCTTGAGGGGCTGGACGCTGTAAGAAGACGTCCCGGCATGTATATAGGCACCACGGGAAACAAAGGACTTCACCATATTTTATGGGAGATTATAGACAACTCCGTGGACGAGATAGTAAACGGCTACGGCGACA
>JAAZIO010000176.1 GCA_012800805.1 Clostridiales bacterium
CAATACTCCATAAAAGACACCTCTAATGTCGACAGCGTTAGAGTTCCCGTTATTATGTATCATCAGGTTCTTAAAAGCAAATTGGGACAATATATAGTTACCGATAAACAACTTGAAGAAGATTTGATTGCATTCAAAAACGCGGGATATGAGCCCGTCTTTTCAGATGATGTCGCAAACTTTGTTAAAAGAGGAGGCACTCTTCCAAAAAAGCCTATAATATTGACATTTGACGACGGCCATTACAATTTTTTAAGCTACGCTTTTCCGTTGCTTGAAAAATACGGCATGAAAGCCGAAGTTAATGTTATCGGCTGTTTTACGGAGTTTTCAACATCTTCGGGCGACCACTCCAACCCCGCTTATTCATATTTGACTTGGGAGCAAATAAAACTCATTGCGGATAGCGGTATCATAAAAGTGGGAACCCATACCTACGCCATGCACTCATACAAGCCGAGGTTTGGCATCAGCAGAAAATACGGCGAATCCGATGAACAATATTTCAAGGCGCTGAAAGACGATATAGAAAAATTAAACGGCATTCTTTTAGACAGGTGCGGCGTAAAAGTGACCTCATTTGCATTTCCTTTTGGGAAATACAACGACGAAGCCACAGATATATTAAAACAGTATGGCATTGAAGTTATGTATACTTGCAATGAGGGGATAAGCATTGTTAAGCGCGGCGAGGAAAAAACTCTTAGCAGGCTCCGCCGTATCAACCGCGACGGCAGAATCTCAACAAAAGAACTACTTGACAGAATCGAATATTATTACAATTAGGTTATTAGGCAGCCTAATGAAAATTTTATAGAACTGTTATGATGCTTATAATATCAAGTCTTTTATGTGCATTTGCCTTTTAAATATTAATTAATTATTTTTATAATTTAATAAGTCATCAAAGCTACGATTAGTCCTGTGCTTTTAAAACAAAATAACCTAAATAAAATTAAAATGCTTAGCTTTTTTAGTAGTAGCCTTTTAAATTGCAAAGGGACTATCCATTTAAAACTTTTTAAAATGGTAAACTTTTAATTAGTAGAATTAGTTGTTTATTTTAATAAGCTATCTAAGCCGACGATTAGACCTGTGCGTTAAAACATCAATTCCTATAAAAAATGAAAAATGCTATGCTTTTTTTTCAGTTGCTTTTTAATATATTTTCAGTAATTTAATAAATATCCAAGCCAATCTTTTTCCGTATGAATTTAAACATTTAAACTTAAAACAGTTAAGACTTCATATTTGGATTTTCTACCTTATTTTTAATTGTTTATAAATTATCTTTTTTGCAACATGACAGAACATTTTCAGTTAACTCTTGCACCAAGTATATGTATTCCACGGGCGAGTTCAAAAACATAAGTTGAAAGAGGCCTGTCGAATGCGTCCAAAGTATGGGCCGCAACATAAATTTGACCATCTGCAACAGCCGTTATCATAGGAGTGTGGTAAAAGTCTCCCGTTGCCCTGCCTAGCTGTATAAAGTCGCCTACTTCAAGCCTGTCTAGCGGAAGTTCCACTGCAAAAGGCCCTACCCCATTGTTATTAATCAAAAAGTTATAAAAGTATTCAACGCCCGTCCAAGACGGTGTTCTGTCATTTAATGAGCGGTAATACCAACCAGTTACGGGCGTAAAATTCATTACCCCGCACCCTGCGTAAAGGCACTGCGATGCAAAGTTTGTGCAGTCGCCTCCCAGGTTTTCGAAATTATAATAAATAGGGTTTCTTGAAAAGGCCCAGCGCCTTGCGTAAGCCAAAGCGGCTTCCCTGTTATATTCAATTTCCGGCATAATATCAAAATATGCCGATAACCTCCTCACAGTGCAAAAAATGCTTTTTTTAAAATGTAATGCGGAAAATTTTTTTAATTTTTAAAATAATTCAAATTAAAATTCTAGCAAATTAAAATTCATTCTACCATTAAGCTAAACATTAAATGTTTATAGCCAATAGCAAATTTAAAATCTTTCTCCCATTAAGCTAAGCATTTAAATATTTATAGAAAACAAATTTAAA
>JAAZIO010000177.1 GCA_012800805.1 Clostridiales bacterium
AATACTCGAGAGAATTTTCCCGCGATTATGAGATAGTAAACGGTAAAATTCAAACTTGCAAGTATCAGAAATATTCCTACTATGATTTCAACATAAAGGTTATTAAAATGCGCCATGTTATTGCTATAACCTATAAAACCGCCGGTGGATAAAGTGGAAAAAGCTATTGTAACGCTGTCAAACACGCTAATTCCCGATGGCAGTAACAGCAAAAACTCGGCAAGAGTGAATACAACATAAATTATTATCAAAATTCTGGTGCTTACCTTAACCTTGGACACCAGTTTGTTTTCTTTAAAGCCGGTGCTTTCCGCCCTCAGGACATGGGCCGAGTTTTCCTTGCTTTTGGGAGCAAGGGCAATTGCCACGGAAAGAACGCCGCACCCGCCAATCCACTGCGAAAAAGCGCGCCAGAACTGGACGGAGAGCGTCAGGTCTTCGATATGCGCGAGCGTTGTCGCGCAGGTAGTGGTAAAGCCGGATACGCTCTCGAATAATGCGTCAATAAAGGAGGGAATTTGCCTTGATATCAGATAAGGCAGCGTTCCCACCAAGGACAAAATAATCCAGCTTAAAGAAACCGTAAGCAGTCCGTCTTTTACGCCAAGGTCATCGCTTTTTGTTTTTATCAGGGCAAGGGATATGCCGATAACAATCAAAAGCAAAAATGGAATCAAAAAGCCAAACCACGCTCCGTCCGAGGTGGCAAGCGATATTATAAAAGGTATTATTATCAGGATGCCCATGAGTATCATAAGGCGCCCGATTATTTTAAAAACCATTCTGAAGTTCATTAGATATCAATAATGTCGTCCAGCGTGTTTAAAATGATGTCTTTTGCCGCGACCATTACTTTGTCGCCCTCTTCTATCACATCATCGCCGCCGGGTATGATTATTTTGCCGCCCCTTGAAATGCAGGCAACAAGAAGATTTTTCTTAAGTTTAAGGCTTTTAAGGGGACGGTTTAAAAAATCAAAAGCCGAAGCCGCTCTAAACTCGACAATCTCAACGCTTGCTCCTGCGATTTTGTAAAGCTTGTCTATTCCGCCCTCGTCGGGGGAAAGTGATATCGCTCTTGCGTATCTTAGTATTTTGTTGGCGGTAAGCGCAAGGGGGGAGATGACCGTATTTATTCCCATTACGCCAAACATCTTGGCAAGGGATGTCTTGTCTATTTTGGTCAATACCCTGTCGACATTCATTGAGTTGGCGTATGCCGATATTACTATGTTTTCCTCGTCGATATCGGTAATGGTTACTACGGCATCCATTTTTTCAATACTTTCGCTCTTAAGCAGCGTTTGGTCCGCCCCGTCGCCCAGTATGATTTCCGCTTTATCGAGGAGGGAAGAGAGCAGCTCGGCCCTGTTTTCGTCCTGTTCGATTATTTTAATTTTGAAACCGCTTGGGATTAAGGATGACGCGGCGTAGTAGGCGGTATCGCCGCCGCCAACAAACATAACGTTTTTTGTCTTGTTTTTGTAAATGCCGTTTTCTTTAAAAAATCTCTCTATCGTTCCCGGCTCGCCAAAAACATACGCCAGGTCGTTTTCATTAAGTATAAAACTGCCGTGGGGAATTATTATCTCTCTTCCTCTTGAAACAGCGCAAATCAATACCTTTGAGCCGCTTTTCTGCTTAAGCTCATATAGGCTTTTCGATATTAGCGGACTGTCCTTTTCCACTTTAAAAGATACAAGCTCCGCTTTGTTGTCGGCAAAGTGCTCGGCGCTTATCGCTCCCGGGAAGCGCAAAATTCTTGCTATCTCTCTTGCCGCTTCTTTTTCGGGATTGATTATAAGCGATATACCAAACTGTTCTTTTAAAAAGTCAAGGGTGTCGGAGTATTCCGGGTTTCTTACCCTGGCTACGGTATGCTTTGCGCCAAGCCTTTTCGCTATTACGCAGCTCAGCAGGTTGAACGCGTCCTCGTTAGCGGTGGCGATAAAAAGGTCGGTGTTTTCTATCCCTGCCTCGCTTAACACGTCGGCGTTTATGCCGTTGCCCGTAACGCCCAAAATGTCAAATTTATCGATTGCGGCGGATACTTTTTTCTTATCCGTATCGATTATGACGACATTATGGTTTTCATAAGACAACTGTTCGCATAAAGCGTTGCCCGTCTTTCCCGCTCCGACAATAATTATATTCATAGCAACCTCTGCCATTATTTTACATTAATCGCCTAAAATAAGCAATTATAAGAGTGATTTTGAAAAACTTTTCATGTTTGACTATTATTTATTAGTGTGTTAAAATTATTATAATAAATTTAAAGGTGGAAAAAATGAGCTCTATTTGGCATGATATTGACCCTGAAAGAGTCACACCTACCGATTTTATCGCGGTTATCGAAATTTCAAAAGGAAGCAAGAACAAATACGAACTTGATAAAGAAACAGGCCAGCTTATACTTGACAGAGTATTATATACTTCAACGCACTATCCCGCAAATTACGGCTTTATACCAAAAACATACAGCGACGACAACGACCCTTTGGATGTCCTGGTCCTTTGCAGCGAGCCCATTGTTTCGCTTGCCATGGTAAGGTGCTATCCAATAGGCGTTGTAATGATGCAGGACGGCGGGGAAATGGACTATAAAATAATAGCCATACCTTTTAAAGACCCCACTTGGAACATATATAAGGAAATCGAGGACCTTCCCCCGCACATAATGCACGAAATCTCTCACTTTTTCAGAGTGTATAAACAGCTTGAAGGAAAAGACACCACGGTATTCCAAATCAAAAACCGCGAGTTTGCGGAGCTTATTATAAAAGACAACATTCAAGCTTATATCAAAAAATTCGGAAACAAATAATTATTGTTACAAAAGATGAGACGATTTGTGTCAAACCGTCCGCTGTGTTTTGCGGCGGCCGCGCTGTCGATGGGCATAACGTTTGCGGCGCTCAGCGCTTATAGTTTTGGAGGCAGGATTGCTCTAATAGTTGCCTCTTCGGTTTTGGCGATAATCCTTTTGTCTTTTAGCCCTTCAAGGCGATTTGCCTATCTTCCGCTCTTTGTTTTTACGGGAGCGGTTTTATTTTTAGGTTTTTTCGATGTCTACCGCGCGAACAGGTTTGAAGGGGGAAACTATTACATAACGGCGGAAGTTGTAAGCGAAATCGTCCCCACGGGAGATGGCGGCTATAAGCTGTACATAGGCAAAATGGCGATAGACGAAGAGCGGCTTGTGGGCAC
>JAAZIO010000178.1 GCA_012800805.1 Clostridiales bacterium
AAATGTGCATGGACCAATACTACCATGCTGAAAAGGAACAGGATATTATAGATTTTATCAACAATGTTGTTATAGAGGGCAACGACACTTTGAAGGAGCAGAGGGTTGAATTTGTAAGGAACGAACTTAAAGCAAACTATCCTCACGCTGCGGAAACTTTAATAAACGCCATAAAGAAAGAGATAAAAATAAAATAAAACACTCCTTAAGGAGTGTTTTTTTATAAGCCTTTTCTGATGTGAATCAACTTTCCGTATTGCTTTGTCGTAGCGCATTTCAATACTGCGTTTACAACCTCTTCTGCGTCCAATAGCTCCCTTGTGTTAATTTGCGTTTTATGCAGTTTTTCTATAAGGGGAGTGTTGATTTTCTCAGGTATTATTGCATTTAAGTAAATATTTTGTTCATACAGTTTGTGTCCCTGGCTTTCCACAACGCTGTTTAAAGCAGCCTTTGCAGCAGAGTAATTGGTCAGGTTCTCTCTTCCCATTGTAGATGAGGAAGAACTCATGACAACGATATTTACAGGTTTATTTAAAGTTTTGGCGTATTCTATAATAACCAGGTTGGACCTTAGATTAATATCGAAGATTTTATAAAAACTATCGAGAAGCGGAACTTCATCATTTTCGTAGGCTGCCGCCACATTTATAATTATATCAGGCTCAAACGGGCACTTTTTTTGAAAATCCTCTACTTTAACCGAGTATAAATCCAGTTCCTTGTGAGAAGGCGCATAACATTCCACATCGTATTTTTGAAGCTCTTTTAAAATTGCCTGTCCAACGCCGCCGCTTCCGCCAAGGAGCAAAATTTTTCCTTTCAAATCAATGTCAAAGCCGTTGATTGCGGAAGTGCGAAGAAAATCAATACGCATAAGCTGCTCCGCCAGGAATAAGTCTTGCGGATAGGTAATTTTGAAATTGAAAGCGGAACTCTTTGCCAGCTTTATTTTTACCTTGGATTTAATCTGGTTTATAATGGCTGTATCGGGGCGGTTTTCATCAAAATCGCTGTATATTACATCAAACTTGAATGCCTCGGGGGTTTGGATAAGCAAAAATTCTCTTCTGTTGACAAATGAGCCGTCCAAAGTAACAAGGCTGTCGTTAATGTCGCTGGTCATTGCTACGCCGTCGTATTCATCCAGCATTTTCATGAATGACGCGAAAGTTTCTCCTTTTATAAAGGGGCGGGAGCTGTCATGAAATAAAACGCGTGCGGTATCGGGATAATTTGCTTTTATATAATCCAGGGCGTTTTTTATGGAATGGTTTCTGGTGTCCCCGCCCAGAGCGCACTCAATGCCGTATTTTTTTGCGATATACATCGAGTCATACTCTTCTTTATCTACAATGGCAATAATCTTGTCAAAACAGCCGCCGTTCACCATCTCTTATATGGAATAGTAAATGACCTCTTTGCCGTTCAATTTAAGATATTGCTTGGGCATTAAGCTGTTGAAACGCTCGCTTTTTCCTGCGGCAAGGATAACGCCTATATTCATATTCAACCTACAGTATCTTATTATTTTCCAATACTTGTGTAATAGAGCGGTAATCCTTTATTTCGATATAATCTATACCGCCAAGTTTTATTTGCTCGTCGTTCCCGCCTCTTTTAAAGTCGTCCCCGATAAAAAGTATTTCCTGTTTATCTATTCCGCACTCATTAGCATATCTCATGAGAGCTAAATATTTGTCGTATTGCTTTTTTACTATGTCAAAAGACGATGAGCCGCCGATAAAGCAGTTGTATTCACTAAATGCCGAAGACACCAAATCGTATATTTTGCTGCGTTTTTCGCCGCCGGGATCAAACGAAAGCTTTTCGGACAGCGGAGCGGAGGTCCCTATTAAGGGAAACGTTACAGCGCCCGAGGGATGAAACTCAACGCTGTCGCCGTAATACTTAGTGTAGCCGGTCATTATTCTGAGCCTTTGGACGGTGCTTTCAAAAAAATCCTTATCTACCGTGTAGCTGTCGCTTCTGATTATGGTAAACTCGCCGTTTATGACTTTGGACAGCTGCATGCCGTAATTGCCGATAATGGTTATCGGATACAGATTCATCTGCTCGTAAATGCGCCTGCAGCTTCCTGCGCCGACCATAATGCATTCGTATCTTTCAAACAGCCTGTCTAAAAGCTGTGTGTTTTTCTCATTAAGTTTGGACTTGTGCTGGGTGAGAGTCCCGTCAAGGTCCATCGCAATAAGTTTGTATTTATTCATTTCCCTTCAGCATGGCTTCGCAGTATGCAAGGTCTGCGAAATAGGTAATTTTGTGGTTGTTTATAAAATCAAAATTGATATATACTTTCGAGTTTTCGGGAAGCTGCTGGTTTGTTGCGGTAATTGGCGATGCTGCCTTAAAATTTTCATAAAGCAAATCAAACCTGAAGGCTTCGGGGGCCTGGATAAGGTAATATTCCGATCTGTCCACCGTATGCACGCCGAACTTGCCGAGGCTGTCTACGATACGCTGCCCCGTTATTACTGCGTCGTATTCGCTGAGCCTGGAAATATATTCATCAATTATTTTCGGCGTTACCATAGGCCTTGCGGCTTCAAGGATAATTATGTTTTTGCAATCGAAGTTTTTATAAATATAGTCAAGCCCGTTTTTTAAAGACTCATTTCTGCTTGAGCCGCCTTTTACGGCTATGACATTGTATTTTTCGGAAAGAGGCCCTGTTTGTTCTTCTTGCGCCACTATGATAACCTTATTTATCGTTTTGCTTGCCAAAAGGGCGCTTATTGAATAAGAAATAACTTCCTTGCCGCAAAGCGACATATATTGCTTTGGGGTTTTGCTCCCGAATCTGCTTCCTATTCCGCCAGCAAGGACCAATCCGATATTCATAGGTTTCTCCAATCTTTTGTTTCAATTAATTATAAACAACCTGTAAATTTATGTCAAACAATGGCGTTTGCTTGTCTAATTATATCATTTGCATTTTTAATAAAAAAGACCTAAGTATTAGATATTTTGTTTAAAGATAAAGAAGTAAATAATAAGGCCTCGCTTATGTAGGCCGAATGCCTTTTTTGTTATTGCAATATAAGTTATTGAAAAAATCTTTATTAAAAAGTTATATAGTAGTTCCCAAAGAGGGACTTCCCACGGCGTTCATATTCGTTATCGATGCGGGCCGCGTAGCCGACGAAACCTGGCTTCCAGAGGAAAATGTCATGGCATTTGCTCCTATGGGCGGTATGGACCAAATCAGTATTATCAGCAGCTTCATCAATGACGAGTGCTTAAAGGGTAAAGAAGGCGTTGTCGGCGTAGAAGCCGGCATGGGATGCTACCTTCCCGAAGGCAACATGACCTACTACGAGTATCAGAGATTTGAACAGGAGCTGGCCCCCAGTAAACTAGTTAATGCGCTTGACCTTG
>JAAZIO010000179.1 GCA_012800805.1 Clostridiales bacterium
ATTTGTCGGCGCGGTTCCACCGCTATTTAATTTATATATATGATAGAGCCCGATTTTTAGAAAATTGGATGGCAACAAAAAGGGCATACCACCACTTATACGCTTTTATCATACAATGGAGCTTTTTGTTTGTCAAGATTTAATCATTTCATGCGGCAAAGCCTTATATTCCCAGGCATTTTAAGACCTCTTTCTCTGTATAATTAATCAATTTTTGTTTAAGAATTGTTATTTTTTTCCTTTTTTTGCATATTTTGCAAGGTTTTTCACTTCTCCACTCTTTTAGCGTTTCCAATCAGCCTTATCGAATTATATTATCTTTTGTCTATTGAAAGTCGCATGATTATACGCATTGTTTTTAATTAAAGCGGAGAATTCTCAGTTATATTATATGATTTTGCGGCTGCATACCTGACTGATTAAAAATTCTAGCTAGGCTATAAAAATGACAAATCAGATATTGTAAAAAACAATAAAACTCTATCTCACAAAACCGCAATTTAAAACAAAAAAGTTTTACAGAAAATGCTTTTTGATAACTTTATACTATGTATGAAAAAAGCGGGATTGAAAAATCTGACTTTGCTTTTGCTTTAACAAAAGAAAGCAAAATATATAGTACTGACCTTGATAAATGCGAAAGTCGTTCAGCCAAAGATTGCGCGAGTTGATATATGATGATATTAAAAAAATAGAAAAAAGGAGTTGGGAATGAGAGATGATTAAAGTCACAATATATAAAATATATAACATATCATAAAAATAACTTAAAGTGGCAAAACGGCTAGAAAAGAAATATAAATAAATATAAAAAGACGAACCTAGGGTTCGCCTTATTATAATTGTTTTTATAAATACTAATATATAGTAATTAATTATTATAGTCTTTTTTCCTCAGCTCCGTGCGTTTGATTTTTCCGCTTATTGTCTTTGGCAGCTCGGTAACGAAATCAATTATGCGGGGATATTTATACGGCGCCGTAGCGTTTTTGACAAACTCTTGTATTTCCTTTTTAAGCTCGTCTGAGGGCGAGTATCCCTTTGTCAAAACGATTGTCGCCTTTACAACCTGTCCCCTTATTTCGTCGGGAGCGCCCGTTACGGCGCACTCGAGAACCGCGGGGTGCTGCATGAGAACGCTTTCAATCTCAAACGGGCCTATTCTGTAGCCGCTGGATTTAATTAGGTCATCCGTTCTTCCCACATACCAGAAGTAACCGTCCTCATCCTGCCATGCCATGTCGCCCGTATGATAAACTCCGCCTCTGAACGCTTCCGCGGTCTGCTCTTCGCCTCTGTAGTATCCGGCAAACAGACCCAAAGGCTTTCCGTTTTTAAGGTCTATACAGATTTCTCCCACTTCGCCTCTTGGGATCGGGTTGCCGTCGGAATCCAAAAGGACTACATCGTATTGGGGATTGGGCAGCCCCATTGAGCCAGGCTTTGGCGTGGTTCCTATGAGGTTCGCAACAGTCAGCGTGGTTTCGGTTTGGCCGAATCCTTCCATTAGAGAAAGCCCCGTCGCTTTTTTCATTTGGTTGAAAACCTCGGAGTTTAGCGCCTCTCCCGCTGTGGTGATGTATTTTAGGCTGGAGAGATCATAGTGGGAAAGGTCCGCCTTTATCATGAAGCGGTAAATAGTCGGCGGCGCGCAAAACGTCGTAATGCGGTATTTTTCAATCATCTTTAGTATTCGGTGCTGGTCGAACTTGTCAAAGTCAAAGGTGAATATGCACGCGCCGAGAGTCCACTGGCCGTAAAGTTTTCCCCAGGCGGCTTTTCCCCAGCCCGTGTCGGAAACCGTGAAGTGTATTCCGTCGGGGTCAACGTTATGCCACCATCTTGCGGTGGTGTAGTGGGCGATTGCGTATGTATAGTCGTGAGCGGCGATTTTGGGATATGCCGTGGTGCCCGAGGTAAAATACATCAGCATCAAATCATCCTTTACTGTTCCCTCCTCACCTTGGGGACGCTCGAAAACATCGGAGTATTCCTCATACCTAGAAAAATCCTCCCAGCCCTCAAAGCCACCGTAGCGGGTCATCTTAAGCTTCATGTCGCCATAGGTTTTAAGGGCAAGTTCAGCCTCCTGCAGCACTTCGCCGTCGGTGGTGCAGATAATGCCCGTGACGCCCGCGGCGCTGAAGCGATATTCAAAGTCCTTTTGCTTGAGCTGGTCGGTAGCAGGTATTGCAACCGCTCCTATTTTATGAAGCGCGATAACCGCAAGCCAGAATTCGTAGTGACGCCTTAAAACAAGCATGACTTTATCGCCTTTTTTGACGCCGCGCGAAACAAGCATATTTGCGACTTTGTTTGAAAGGCGAGAAATGTCAGAGAAAGTGAAAATCCTTTCCGTTTCGTCGTTGCCCACCCAAACCATTGCCTTGCGGTCGGGTTGCACCCTCGCCCATTCGTCGACTATGTCGAAGGCGAAATTGAAATTGTCGGGAACATTGTATGATATTTTTTCAAGTCTGCCGTCTTCGGTTATAGTTTCGTTAACGAATTTTTTATAAATCATCTCCATAGCCTATCCTTAACGA
>JAAZIO010000180.1 GCA_012800805.1 Clostridiales bacterium
ATACTGGGAGCGCTTATAAACGGATTTTTATATAGAGGGAAAAAAGGCGACACCCCTTTGCAGCCGCCCGAAACCAAGAATAAAAGCTCCGACAATATACTTTCCGAAAGCATGGCGCAGGCAACTTTATCGATGCTTGCGGTTGGCGGCTACATATGTGTTTTTAATGTGCTGATAGACGCCGCCGTAAACTTAAACATCATATCCGCTATGACAACGCTTGTTCCTTTTGCTCCAGATGCTGCAACCGAGGCTCTGCTTTGCGGTATTATTGAGATGACAAGAGGATGCGCCCTTTTAAAATACGCGGGGCTGACTAAGCCTATGACATATTCGCTTGCGGGAGCGATAATATCGTTTGGAGGACTATCCGTATTGTTTCAAACGATAACTTTTTTGGGCAAATGCAAAATCAAAACGGGGACGGTCTTGCTTCAAAAGCTTACTCAAAGCATTATTACATTTATCCTTTGCTTTGCTTTGTTCTCAATATTTAAAATTTAACGATAAAAAATGAAAACCAATTACTTAAAGTCTTAAATTTATTAATAATCAAATTCCATACAAAGATTAAATTAAATTATTTTCCAATCAAATCCAAAAAAAAATTTGACGAAAAATTTTAAGACACTAAAATTAATTCTTAGCTATTATGATTTAGTTTATATTCATTTACTGTAATGAATAATTTTATTTAAAAATATATTATGAAAATGATATAAGAATATTTTAATCAATATACGGCTTATAAATTTATAAAAGAGCCAAATTTATAAACGCATATAATAGAACATTAAAAATAAAAGAACATAAACAAAACTAAAGAACATGAAAAAAAAGTAAAAAATATTGTAATCAATTAACGGCATATAAATTTTAAAAATAAAGCCAAATTAATAAACGCATATAAAGAACATAACAAAATAAAAGAACATAAACAAAAATTAAAAGAACATAATGAAAAAGTAAATAATATTCTACATTTAAAAGATTTTTATTTTTGTTTAACACCTCTGTTTGCTGAAATTTTTATGCAATATTTATATTGAATTTAGTTAATAAAGCATAAATACTTTTAAAAAAATTGAAAAAATTGTATGATATGAATGGTCGGATTTGTCGAAATATGCAAAAACCATTTAACTATTTACAGCGTATATTGTCTAAATATATCGGATTAACTATTTTTTCACCATTTTTTCACGAATTTTGTAACAATTTTTCATATTCCTTTGACTTTTAAAATTTTTTTCAAATATAATCGAGGCATAACGTCACATTTTTAGCATTTTTCCCTTAGGAGGATAATATGAAAAGCCACGGTTGGAGCAACACTGCGCTTGTTGCTTTTTCTGCTATTCCGAAAATTATCTGTTTGATTGATTTCGGAGTGCGGACAAGAGTAAAAAGCGGATTTATGTCAAGACATCTAAGTTACGGACTGCAAAACGAAGAATTGTTTAACGAAATCATTGAGTTAAACAACGAAAAAGCGAAAATGCTTAATTTAAAATACATAATTGAAGCGACTTTTGAGCGGCTTACCAGAAAAGAAAGAGAGATTTTAAAAAAGCGGTACATTGAAAAAAAGACATTTCAAAAAATCGCCGAAGAAACCGATGTGTGCATAAGGACGGTTTTCAGAAGACACGACGGAGCGCTGCACAGTTTTGGGGAATGGCTTGAGATACAAGGCTTTACGGAAGAATGGTTTGAAAAAGAATACGGAAGAAGCAAATATATAAAACAAATACGCGACAAAATATCAAATTACAAGTATTTAACCACAAACATTTAATTTCGTATTTAATTTTCACCGTTATAAAAAAAATCAATAAAAGCTTATAAGCACTCTTTGAGGGCATGTTTTGCTGTACAAAAAAACGCCGCGTTATAACGCGGCGTTATTTTATTTAGGCTTTTTTTAATGAAATTTACTTATGTTATTTATCGAACTGTCTCATATAGTTTACATAGTGGGCAAACACAATTCCCGGTTCTTCCAGTTCTTTGTTCCATCTCTTTACCCACTCAAGGCTGAAGTAGCCTTCATATCCGCTTTCAATTAAAAGCCTGATAGCTTTTTCAAGCGGGATGTCGCCGTATCCCATCATTTTATAAACTGGCGCGCCCTTTTCAATCTTGCTGTCTTTTAAGTGGACATATTTAATTCTTAAGCCAAGATTTTCAATTGTTTTTTCAACGGGCTCGTCGTTGAAACGGTAAGGATGATGGACATCCCACAGGGCGCCGCAATCTCCTCCCACCTCGTCCAAAAAATCCGCCAGTTTCTTGGAGTCAAGGAACAAGCCGTTTGTTTCAATGAGCGGCGTAACGCCTTTCCCTTGGGCGTAACCGACAAGCTCAGCAAACTGCCTTTTGCAAAGGTCGGGGTCGCCGCCGTCGAAATAGGGCTTGTCCGTAGAAAGAAAACGGATATACTTGACACCGAGCGATGAGGCGACATCGATGTATTCCCTGCCCTCTTTCATCGCCTGCTCCTGAACGCCGTGAACGGCAAGGGGCGTGCCAGCCGTAAGCATGGCGATTTCTATGCCAAGCGCTTTCAGCTTTTCAATTGTTTGCTCTCTTTCCGCCGTCAGTTCTTTGATTGCGGGGGCGTAAATCTCTCTCTCAATGCCTCTGATTTCAACGCCTTGATATCCGAGGTCTTTAGCCGATGTTATGATTTCCCCGAAGCTCCAATCGGGACAGCCTAAAGTTGAAAACGATAATTTCATAAATTCCCCCTCCTTATGCCGTTTCTATGCACGCGACATCCTGCAGCTTAAGCAGTTCAATCGCTTCTTCGCGCAGTTTATATTTTTGAATTTTGCCGCTTGCCGTTGTCGGGAATGAATCGACAAAGCGGA
>JAAZIO010000181.1 GCA_012800805.1 Clostridiales bacterium
AACGCCGCGGAAGAATTTTGGGCACGGATTCGTTTAACGGAAAGGCTGTCGTTACGGCGGAGGTTCCGCAGGCTGAGCTGTTTAAATATGCGACCGATTTAAGGTCAATGACGCAGGGCAGGGGAAAATTCACGATGAAGTTCGTAAGATACGAAGAAGTGCCCGCCCAGCTTACTCCCAAAATCATAGAGGACGCAAAGAAGAGAAAAGAAGCTGAAGCAAAATAAAATAATCCGCCATAACGGCGGATTTTTTATTTCAAACTAAATACTTTCAATTTTTTAAATAAAACAAATTTCAATTGACGGTTAAAAAACTCATAGGTTTATAATGTGATTTTGCTTTATCTAATATAATTACTTTAATTTTAAAGGTTTTAAAATAATATATAAAAAAGCCCGATTGGGGCTTTTATTTTTTGATATATGCTTTTATTGTTTTAAATTATTAATTTAATTTGCTTTTTCGGTAAGCTTACAAAGAACTTTTTCAAAGTTCAATCCAAAGCGGAGGTCGGCGTTTTCGTAAATGGTTGCGTCAATGCAGTCATGAACAAAGTCTACTGCTCTTTGGGCGGCTTCTAAAAGGCTTAAACCTTTCATGACCATGCTTACGATAACGCTTGACAATATGTCGCCCGCTCCGTGTATCTGTTTGCTGTAATATCCGTTAAACTGAAAAGATATTACGCCGTTCTCAAGCGTTGCCGTTCCCATCTCGCTTCCGTCGATAATACCGCTTAAAACAACTTTTTTTAACCCTTTGTTTTCAAGGATTTTAAGCAGCATCACGGCGTTTTCCTTGTTTGGAAGCAGAGGCGACTTGATGTCGGCAAGCATTTTACCCTCGGTGAAATTGGGAAGAAATATGTCGCACAAACCGATTAATTCTTTCATTCGCTCAAAATAGTCTTGACCGAATATGGAGTAAAGCTTGCCATCTTCAGCCATCGCAGGGTCAACGGCGATGATAGCGCCTTGATTTTTAAGAGTTTTTGCAATTTCTATGGCAGCGTTCAGGCTTGGTATGGAGCCTAAAAAGCCGGTATACAAGCAATCGAATTTAATGCCAAGCTTTTGCCAGTGCCTGAACGAGGGGAGCATATTGTGCTCAAGGTCGGTAAAGGTGTATCCCTCAATGCCATAGGTTTGAGTGGATAAAAGGCAAGTGGGAAGACCTACCGCCTCGTTTCCGCAGGCAGAGATAATGGGTATCGCGGCGGTTAGAGAGCAGCGCCCCATAGACGAGAAATCTTGAAGCGTTAAAATTCTTTTCATAACTTCATATTAACATTTTACGATTTTATTTGCAAGAAAAAGCAAAAAATTTACACACGATAGCAAATGATATATGTTGCTATATTTTCGCTTTTGTGATAGTATAGTAATGCTGTGCTAGACGGGGAGCTGGCGGTGCCCTGTAAACCGCAATCCGCCATAGCGGTGTCGATGGCTTTTTGAGGCTCCTCTTATGGAAGGCCGCTTGCAGTAAGGGATGTTGATTCTAAGGTCTCGTGCAACGTTATGCTGTGAACCGTGTCAGGGCTTGACCGCAGCAGCACTAAGCAGAAGTTAGCGTGTGCCACGAGGTAGCTTTAGAGGAGTTACCTGCTGCAATAACGCTTCGGTAAGAGTTGTCGAGGAAAGCTGCACAGCTTTATTAAAAAAACAACGCCGCTTAGCGGCGGTCAGATAGGGATTTATAATTCCTGAAAAATTCGGCATAGTCGTTGATATTCGGCTATGCCGTTTTTTCGTTTATTTTGGCAAATCAATAGCGCCA
>JAAZIO010000003.1 GCA_012800805.1 Clostridiales bacterium
AAGGATGTCGCGTGAGTAATGCAAGCCATAACGCCAAGAACCAAACCAAAGCAATGGAACAGCGGCACACAAATGCAAAGCTTGTCATTTTCCGTAAATTTCATGCCGTCGCCGATGGTTTTACCGTTGTTCAGTATGTTGTAGTGGGTGAGCATTACGCCTTTGGGGAAGCCCGTGGTGCCCGATGTGTATTGTATGTTTATAACCTCGTGGCAGTGCAAAGTAGCTTTTCTGGCTTCATATTCTTCATCCGAAACTTTATCGGCATACTTTACTATATCGTTAAAAGGAAGCATGCCGGCGGGGGTGTCTTTTCCTGCAAAGATAACCCTTTCAAGCATGGGAAGGTTATCCGCCTTGACAGAGCCGTCGGTTGAGTTTTTAAGGTCGGGAAGTAAGGTGTTTATTATAGATATATAGTCGGAATCTTTAAATCCTTTCATCATTACAAGGACTTTGGTATCCGACTGGCGAAGCAGATACTCAAGCTCGAATATCTTATAGTTGGTGTTGACGGTAACCAAAATAGCGCCGATTTTCGTTGTAGCAAAAAGGGCAAGAATCCATTCGGGAATATTCGTCGCCCAAACCGAAACCTTGTCGCCTTTTTGGACGCCGAGAGCCATAAGACCCTTTGCGATTCTGTCGGTTTCCTCGTCAAGCTCTTTCCAGGTCCTTTCGAAATCGCCTCCCCAAGACTTTACGGCGAGATTGTCGGGGTATTTTTTCGCAAGTTCTCCTACTATCTCACCTATTGTTTTTTCAATAAACTCCATGTGCTTCTCCTAATTGGTATATAGAGTGTCGTTTTTTATACTCAGCCTCAGAAAATGCTCAATATCGAACAAGTTCCAAAGCGGTTGATCTTCGGGGGGATATACCCTGAAAACCAGCCTTGCTCCGCTAATCGGATGGTTGAACTTCATCTCGTATGCCCAAAGGCAAAGCGGAACTTTTATTTTATCTTCGCCACCGTAGCGCATATCGCCGGCTATGGGATTGCCGATTCCCGACATTTGAACCCTAATCTGATGTCCTCTGCCCGTAACAAGGTTGACCTTGACAAGGCTGAAGTCCTTTTCGGTTTTTAAGGTGACATAGTCAAGTTCGGCGTATTTCGCCCCTTCGGTTAGCGGCGGAACTATTCTTACAAAGTTATCGGAAAACTTTTTAAGGTAGCAGACAAGTTTTTTCTGCTTTTCGCGAGGCGCCCCGTGGACTACCGCAAGGTATCTTTTTTCAACATCTCCCGAGCGTATGGCCTCAGACAGCCTTGCCGCTGCCTTTGAGGTTTTTGCAAATACCATTACGCCGCCCGTAGGACGGTCTAGCCTGTGCACAAGCGCAAGGTAGGCCTCGCCGGGTTTGTTGTATTTTTCAACAAGATACTCTTTAAGTATCGTAAGCAGATCTTTGTCGCCCGACTCGTCGGACTGCGCGGGAATGTTTTGCGGCTTTACCACAACCAAAAGATGGTTGTCTTCGTATAAAATCTTAATGTCTTCTCTCATGTTAAAATTTCGCGAATGCCGTGCAGCCTTGCGGAAGCACGATGTTCTCTTTAGTCATTAAACCTATTTCGTCCGCTTCTATTTCAGCTTTGGGAAGCGTAAGAGTCAAAATATTTTTCATAACCGTGGGCTGAAGCCCCGTCGTATAGGAATTGAGACAAACAAAAAGCGGATTGTCGGATAAAAGCTTGCCAACAAGAACGCAAAGCTGTTCAAGGCCGTCTTCAATCTTCCACTTCTCGCCGTTCGGGCCTCTGCCGTAGCTTGGCGGGTCCAAAATTATGGCGTCGTATTTTCTGCCGCGCCTTAGCTCTCTTTCGCAGAACTTAAAGACATCGTCTATGATAAATCTCACGCCCGTGTTGTCAAGACCCGAAAGACGGATATTCTCCCCTGCCCGCTCGCACATGGATTTTGCCGAATCCACGTGACAAACCTTTGCGCCGGCATCCAAACAGGCTAAAGTAGCGCCGCCTGTATAGGCAAAAAGGTTTAAAACGCTTATTTCTCTTCCGCTATTTTTTATAAGCTTGCCCATGCGCTCCCAGTTTACCGCCTGCTCGGGGAAAAGTCCCGTATGCTTAAATCCCATCAGCTTAAGCTTGAACTTTAAATTTCCCCAGCTTACGGAAAAGTTTTCGGGAACGGGTTTATAATACTTCCAGCTTCCGCCTCCGCCTTGACGCTCGTAAACGGCGCTTATTCCGCCGTAACTTCTAAGCGGCTTTTTGGCGCTCCAGATAACCTGAGGGTCGGGCCGCAATAAAACATAGTCGCCCCAGCGCTCCAGCTTTTCACCGCCGCCCGTCGCTATAACTTCGTAGTCTGTCCAACCTTTGGCAATCAGCATATCTTTTCAACGGACAGCGTTACTTTCTCGCCGTTAATGTCCCACTCTTTTATATAGCCCTTAAGGTCAGAGGAAGCCTTGTCCGCAAGCACATCTAAGAGATACTCTTTTGATTCAAGCACTTCTTTTGCCCTGCCCGAGGCGCTAAAGCCAAGGGATATATGGTCGGTAACCTCAAAGCCCGCCTCTTTTCTCATCGTCTGAATTTTTGAAACTATTTCGCGGAGGATACCTTCTTTAATAAGCATTTCGTCAAGCTCGGTGTCAAGCGCAACGGTCATGTCGCCGTCGCTTTCCGCGGCATATCCCGCCTTGTTCTTGACATTAATCAAAAGGTCTGTTTCGTAGAGCTCAATTTCCACTCCGCCGACTTCCGCTTTAAACACTCCGCCGTCTTTTACGGCCGCAACAATCTGCCTCGGCTTTTCGGCAAGAATCTCTCTTATCGAGTTTAACAGCTTGCCATATTTCGGGCCAAGCGTCTTAAGCTGGGGCTTTAGTTCATATTCTATAAAGCTTTCGCTGTCGGAGCTGATAGCTACTTCCTTAACATTTAGTTCGTCGCGGATAAGCGCCTTTAGTTCGTCGTTGAGCTCAGCCCTGCCGTTGTAGAAGAGCTTTCTAAGCGGCTGGCGGTTTTTGATGTTAACCTTATTTCTTGCCGCCCTTCCAAGCACTACAACTCTTAATACATCATCCATTCCGCGCTCAAGTTCAAGATTGATAAAGCTTTCGTCGCACACAGGGAATGATGTAAGGTGCACGCTCTCAGGCGCGTTTTTGTCAAAGCTTACAACGAGGTTCTGATAAATGCTCTCCGCGATAAACGGAGTGAAAGGAGCGATAATTTGTGAAAGTGTCTTTAGCACGGTGTAAAGCGTGGTGTATGCCGCCTCTTTGTCCTCGTCCATGCCGCCGCCCCAGAATCTTTCTCTCGACCTTCTTACATACCAGTTGGAAAGATCGGATACAAAATCGCCAAGCTTTCTTGCGCTCTCGGTTATTTTATACTCGTTTAGCGATTCGTCAACGAATTTTATAAGCGAGTTAAGCTTTGATAAAATCCACTTGTCCATAAGCGTAAGCTTTTGATTTTTCAAATCGTGTTCAAGCGGATTGAATTTATCTATTGACGCGTAAAGAACAAAGAATGCATAGGTGTTCCAAAGCGTTCCGAGGAACTTTCTTTGTCCTTCGGAAACAGCTTCGGGATAG
>JAAZIO010000182.1 GCA_012800805.1 Clostridiales bacterium
TCAAAGCGCTTGGGGATAAACTCGATTCTGCCAGACTTTACGGCTTTTATCGCAGGTTCGGCAAGCGGCTTCATCTTGACAAACCACTGCTTTGAAACGATAGGCTCAACGGTTTCCCTGCAGCGATAGCAAGTTCCCACGTTGTGCTTGTGCGGCTCGATTTTCTCAAGCAGTCCAAGCTCTTTCATCTCCTCCACTATGCGCTTTCTTGCCTCATAGCGGTCAAGCCCCTGATACTTGCCTGCATTTTCGTTCATGACAGCGCCGTCATCCATAACCCTGATTACCTCAAGGTTGTGGCGAAGTCCCACTTCAAAGTCGTTGGGGTCGTGAGCGGGCGTAATCTTTACCGCGCCCGTTCCAAACCCAAGCTCGACATAGTCGTCGCCGATTATGGGTATTTCACGTTTCATGATGGGAAGAATTACGCTCTTTCCAATATATCCGCTAAGCTTTTCGTCTTTGGGATTGACCGCAACCGCCGTATCGCCAAGCATTGTTTCGGGACGGGTGGTCGCAACCGTTATGTAGCCGCTTCCGTCTTTTAACGGATAGCGCAGATACCATAGATAAGAGGACTGTTCTTCGTATTCAACTTCAGCGTCCGACAGCGCGGTTCTGCATGAAGGGCACCAGTTGATTATTTTATCCCCTCTGTAGATAAGTCCTTTTTCGTAGTAATGGATAAATGCGTCGACAACCGCGGCTGACAGGTTTTCGTCCATCGTGAACGCCTCTTTGGACCAGTCGCATGAAGTGCCGAGCCTTTTAAGCTGTTCAACTATTCTACCGCCGTATTGCTCTTTCCATTTCCAGGCGCGCTCCAAAAAGCCGTCTCTTCCTATGTCCTGCTTTGTGACGCCGTCATCTTTCATCTGCTCGACTATCTTGACTTCCGTCGCGATTGAAGCGTGGTCGGTGCCGGGAACCCAAAGCGCTTCATAGCCGTCCATTCTTTTGAAGCGTATGATGATATCTTGCAGCGTGTTGTTCAGCGCATGTCCCATGTGAAGCTGCCCTGTGATGTTGGGCGGGGGCATGACTATCGTAAACGGTTCTTTTTCGGAATTAGGCGTTGCCTTAAAATATCCGTTTTGAACCCAAAAATCGTAAATTAGTTTCTCAAACTTCGGATTGTAAACTTTGTCCATCAGTTCCTCGATATCTATATAAAAAATATTTATCTAAATAAATGCCGGCTTTCGCCGGTGCGTTTATTCTATTACAACTGCTTCTTTCTTTTCTTTTTTAAGTTCCCTTAACGCCTTGGTTATGACAAAGAGGTAATTGAAAGCCGCCGCGTAGCTTTGAGCTATGGCCACCGCAATCACCGCCCAGTCCCAGGGGGCAACGTATTTGTGGAAAAAGCAAAGGATGACGCCTGCGGAAAGAGTTGCGGAGGCAACTTTTCCAAGCATGTTTGCTTTTACCTCAAAGCCTTTTTTGGCCACAACGGGAGCGACTAAAATCATGATAAGCTCTTTAAGTGCGATGGCGATAAGAAAACCCCAGTGGAGATAATTTTCAACGCCGAGGTAGGTAAATCCGTCGGACTTTATCGCAAAGCAAAGGCAAACAACAACTGAGATGTGCATAAGCTTATCGGCAAGCGGGTCAAGCAGCATGCCGACGCCGCTGACCAGATTGTATTTTCTGGCAATCAGCCCGTCTAAAATATCGCTTGCAGCGGCAAGGACGAATATGCCGAGAGCGATATAAATAAACGATTCGCGGTTCCAAAGGCCCGCAAGCACAGACATGACTACAAACGCGGGTATGCAGAGCATTCTGAAGTAACAAATGATATTAGGGAGCTTTAGTAAATCTCTTTTGTCAAATTGGTTAACACCCATAATGTGCCCTCCTAAATTGCATATCGCGGCTCGATATACAATTATAACATCTATAAATTTTCTTGTAAATATTTTGACTCAATTGGGCGCTATTTATAATTAAACGAGAAGTTTTAAGACATCCAAGGGATTATTAGCTATATAATCCGCCCCCGCCTCTTCAAGCTCGGCTCTATCGCCAAACCCCCAAAGAATGCCTACGGATTTAATTCCTGCCTCTTTGGCGCCATAGATGTCGTATTTTGTGTCGCCGACCATCACCGCTTTATCAATGTCTTTTATGCCAAGACTTAAAAACACATGAGATATGACTAAGCTCTTTCTATCCCTTGTGCCATCTCCGAGAGACGCACCGATAAAGTCAAAGTAAGGCAAAAAACCGAAGTGGTCCATGATTTTTTGCGTAAACCTTTCGGGCTTGCTGGTTGCAAGGGCGATTGTTTTACCGCTTTCTTTAAGCTTTTTAAGCATATCCATGACGCCGTCATAAACTTTGCAGTCGCACCAGCCGTCGATGTCGTATTGCGTCCTGTATTTTTTTATAAGATTTTCAATCTCTTGCCCCTCAACGCCGAAAAACTCCTTCATGGACTGGCGAAAAGGCGGGCCAATCATTTTTCTAAGCGTGGAATACGGGGCGTCTTCTTGGTTTATCTCTTTTAAGGCAAGCTTGATGCAGCGAAGCACGCCAGCCTCGCTGTTTATCAATGTCCCGTCAAGGTCAAAAAGAATATATTTGAAATCGGGCATTTTTTCCTCCGTTAATTATTAGTATTTTAGCCTATGTCAAGGCTTTTAGGCAACCAAAGGCATTCACAAAAAAAATATTTTCCTCATAAAGATAAATAGTTTAATATGTTCTCTTTTAAAAAAATTTGTTTAAACACTGTATAGAGCTTTTTCGTTTAAGCAAATAATAAATATGTAAACTTCGGGGGCGCTACATAAAAAACATAACGGGAGACAGTATGGTCAAACGCGGAGATTTATATTATGCCGATTTAAGCCCCGTAGTCGGTAGTGAGCAAGGGGGCATTCGTCCCGTACTTATCATACAAAACGATATTGGTAACAAATACAGCCCTACCATTATCGCCGCGGCAATTACTTCGCAGCTTTCAAAGGCAAGGCTGCCCACGCATATTACCCTGCCTGCGGAAAAGTACGGACTGCCCAAAGACTCGGTGGTGCTTCTTGAACAAATAAGGACTATTGACAAAAAACGCCTTAAGGAAAAAATCGGAGAGCTTCCGCCCTCCGTGATGAACCAGGTCAACGAAGCTCTTTTGATTTCACTTGGATTCTACACGACATAAAAAACGCCCCTTTTTGGGGCGTTTTTACATAATGCTTATTTAAATCAAAATGCTAAATATAATTTTTATTTTTATAAACATATTGCTATACCTTATAAAAGTCAATTACCCAAATATAGCCACGATTAGATATTTCTAATAAACAAAAGTCAACCTTAATATAATACGATAGATTATTCGATACCAATAAACTATCCTGTAATTAGCCACGATTAATATATAACGATACCTTTCATTTGAAAAAATCAAGCGTTATGACTATTGACTTGATATATTAGTTAACCTAACCGCGTTTTATAAAAACGGTTATTTCATTTTTTGCTGTTTTACTTTTTTATCAATAACATGCCTTGAAGCAAGCTCCTTTAAGATGTCCGCGGGGGAAATGCCCATTTCAATCATTAAAACCAAAATGTGATAGGTTAAGTCGGCTATTTCAAAAATGGTTTCCGCTTTGTCTCCGCCCTTTCCGCCTATTATAACCTCGGTGCACTCCTCGCCAACCTTCTTTAGAATTTTGTCAATGCCCTCTTTAAAAAGGTATGAGGTGTAAGAGCCTTCTTTCATTTCCACTTTTCTTCCGACAAGCTCTTCATATAAGGCGTTAATCGAAAAGCTCTTTATTGTGTCGCTGATATAAAGGTAATCGGAAAAACAGCTTTCGGTGCCAAGGTGGCATGCGGGGCCGTCTTTTGACACCAACACAACAAGAGCGTCACCGTCGCAGTCCACTTTGATTGCGGCTATATGCTGATAATTGCCCGAGGTTTCGCCCTTTCTCCAAAGCTGTTTTCTTGACCTGCTGTAAAAACAGGTTTTGCCCTCGCTCATGCTGATTTCAAGGCTTTCGCGGTTCATGTAGGCAACCGTCAAAACCTCGTTTGTGTAAAGGTCTTGCACCACAGCGGGGATTAATCCGTTTTCATCAAACTTAATATCTTCTATCGTTTTCATTCTCCACCTATGTATTTAATTATAATCTTACCTCAATCTGATTTTTCCTAAGCTCTTTTTTAAGATCTAAGATATCCACTTCACCAAAGTGGAATATCGACGCGGCAAGCCCTGCGTCAACTTTAGGAACATTTTTGAACAATTCCACAAAATGCTCGATATTACCCGCTCCGCCGGAAGCGATGACGGGGATGTTTACCGCCTCACATATAGCAGACAGCATTTCAAGGTCAAAGCCTTTCTTTACGCCGTCGGTGTCTATGCTGTTCAATACTATCTCGCCTGCGCCCTCGCTTTCTCCTCGTTTTGCCCATTCTATTGCGTCAATGCCCGTGTATTCCCTGCCGCCTTTTTTAAACACCATAAACTTGCCGTCAACTCGCTTTACATCCATCGATAGCACAACGCACTGGTCGCCGTATCTTTTTGCGGCCTCACCAATAAGACGGGGGTTATCTATTGCGCCCGTGTTTACGCTAACTTTATCGGCGCCGCACTTAAGCACCCTGTCAAAATCCTCTACCGTTGATATCCCGCCGCCGACAGTAAGGGGAATAAAAATGCTCTCCGCAACTTTTTTCAGTATGTCGGTAAACAGCCTTCTTCCCTCAAACGACGCCGTGATGTCGTAAAACACCAGCTCGTCCGCGCCCGAATCGCTGTATCGCTTTGCAAGCGCGACGGGGTTTTCAACGTCTTTTACATTTAAAAAATTGACGCCTTTTACAACTCTGCCATCTCTTATGTCAAGGCACGGTATTATTCTTTTAGCAAGCATTCAATCCTCCAGCGCAAGGGCGTCTTTAAGGCTAAGTTTCTTTTCATAAAGAGCCTTGCCCAGTATTACCGCATAAACGCCAATATCTTTTAGTTTTTTTATTTCATCTATAAAAGTCACCCCGCCCGACGCGGTTACTTTAAGCCCTTTGATTTCACCGAGCTTTTTGTAAATTTCAATGTTTGTGCCAGACAGCGTCCCGTCTTTTGAAATATCTGTGTAAATGACATTCTCGATGCCTGCGTCATACACCCTTTTTGAGAACTCTAGAGAATCGATATCGGTAACTTCTTTCCAGCCTCCGACGCATACCTTTTGGTTTAGGGCGTCTACTCCCACAGCAAGGTTAGCGCCATATTTTTTACCCATGCTTTCGGTGAACTTAAAGTCTTTAACCGCCACGGTTCCCAAAATCACTCTCTTTACGCCCGCTTCAAGGTATTTTACAATCCTTTCTTCATTTCTGACTCCGCCGCCGATTTCCACAAACAGGCCGCTTTTTTCGGCAATCTCTTTGACCACTTCAAAATTGGGGGAAGTTCCGTCCTTTGCACCGTCAAGGTCGACCACATGAAGATGGGTCGCGCCCGCCGCCTTAAACTCATAAGCGATGTCAAGAGGTGAGCTTGAATATTGAGTAACTTTATCGTAATCGCCTTTATATAGCCTTACCACCTTTTTGCCGATAAGGTCAATTGCGGGAAAAATCTTCATTTTAGCCTCCTATTTTATCTCCGAAAAAGCTTTGAGTATCCTAAGCCCCACAATGCCGCTCTTTTCGGGGTGAAACTGCGTCCCGAAAACATTTCCGCTTTCAACCGACGCCGTAACGTCTATGCCGTAAAAGGAAGTTGCGGAAATATTGTCCCTTTGGCAATCGGCGTAAAACGAGTGGACAAAATAAACATACTCGCCCCCGCTTACATACTTATATAGCCTGCTTTCAAAATTCATATCAAGGCTGTTCCAGCCCATGTGGGGAATTTTAAGACTCGTGATTCTACCGCTTAAGGGAACAACGCTGCCTTTAATCAAAGCAAGCCCCGTATGCTCGCCGTATTCAAAGCTTTTTTCAAAGAGCATTTGCATCCCAAGGCAAATGCCAAGAAGCGGTTTTCCCTCTTTTGCCTCTCTTATTACGACCTTGTCAAGACCGGTTTCTTTGAGCTTGTCTCTTGCGTCCTTAAATGCTCCCACACCTGGCAGTATGATTTTATCCGCCTTTTCTATGGTTTCTTTGTCTTTTGCGATAACCGTGTCCAGCGAGAGGCTCTTTAGCGAGCTGTATAATGAAAAAAGGTTTCCTACACCGTAGTCTACTATAGCTATCATAAAATTCCTTTGCTTGAGGGTATCTCACCCGCTATTCTTTCGTCCGTTTCAACAGCCTTTCTCAAGGCTCTCGCAAAGCTCTTGAACACGCCCTCTATCAGATGATGCGTGTTTTTGCCCGCAAGCTTTTTTAAGTGCAGCGTGATTTTAGCGTTCCTTACAAACGCCTCAAAAAATTCCTCGCAAAGTTCGGTGTCAAAGCTACCGACTTTCTTTGCGTTAAAATCAACATCAAATACAAGTTTTGCTCTGCCGCTTATGTCAAGCGCGCAAAGAATCAAGGTTTCGTCCATGGGAAGTATGATGTCGCCGTAGCGGCGGATACCCTTTTTATCGCCGAGCGCCTGATTAAACGCCGTTCCCAAGGCTATGCCTATATCCTCCGCGCTGTGGTGGAAGTCAACAGCGGTATCGCCTGTGCACTTAACTTTCAAGTCAAACAGCGAGCCTGCGGCAAAAAGCTCAAGCATATGGTCAAAAAAGCCCGAACCCGTTGAAATCTCTCTCTTTCCTGTTCCGTCGAGGTTTAAATATAGCTCAATGTCGGTTTCGTTGGTTTTTCTTTTGATTTCGCACTCTCTCATGGCTAAGCCCCCAGTATTTTTTTAACGGCTGAGATAAACGATTTCATCTCCTCTTCCGTTCCTATCGTCACCCTTATATAATCCTCAATCTTTCCGCCGAAATGACGGACCAGAACTTTGTTTTCTTTTAGCCTTTTATACAGCTCTTCGCCTGCTATCTTATCGCTCTTTGTAAGAATAAAGTTGGCCTTTGAGTCAGTTAGCGTAAAGCCTAACTTTTTAAGCTCGCAAACGGTATACTCCCTTGCCTTTACGATTTTTGAAACGCATGATTTAAAGTATTCGACGTCTTTTACGCTCTCAGCGGCAACCGCGGCGCTGAAGGTGTTGAGGTTATAGGGGTTGAATGAATACTTTATCCTGTTAAGGTCTGTGATAAGCTCGGGGTTAGCCATAGCTATGCCCACGCGCGCTCCCGCAAGGTTTCTTGACTTTGAAAAAGTTTGAACAATAA
>JAAZIO010000183.1 GCA_012800805.1 Clostridiales bacterium
GACTATAATCAGGATGTAGGTCATTTGTTTCCTCCTTCGTTTTTGGGTTGGGGTTGAACGGTATGAAGCTCTTCGCCCTCAAGCATTTTGGTAACATGGCGCAAAGCCGCCTCTTTAGACTTTTTCTCCCTGTAGTTTGTAATGACGCCGCTTATATAATTAACCGCCGCCATTAAAAGACCAAACACCAAAAATCCGCCCGCGGGAAGGGTCAATACGGAGAGGGTGTAGTCACTCATTCCGGGTATGGCTATTCCCGTGGCCCTACCCGCCACATCGCCTAAAAAGAGCGTTCCCGCACCGAAGAACTCTCTTACAAGGCCTATAAGCGTAAGGCTTGCCGTAAAGCCGATTCCCATACCAAGACCGTCAAGGGCGCTGTCCAAAACTTTATTGGTGGACGCGAATGCCTCGGCTCTTGCGAAAATGAGACAGTTTACCACAATGAGCGGCAAAAATATTCCAAGCGCCGAGTAAATGGTAAAGAAATACCTCTTCAGCAGCATTTCAAGAGCGGTTACGAATGTCGCGATTATAAGAACATAGGCGGGAATTCTGACCTTATCGGGAATGATGCTTTTTAAAAGCGAAATTATGATATTTACGCAAACCAGAACAATGGTTGTGATTATTCCCATAAACAACCCGTATATAGCGCCTGTGGTAACTGCAAGAGTGGGGCAGGTTCCAAGCACAAGCCTGAATACGGGGTTGTTTACCAAAACGCCGTTTGTAAAAACTTTGCTTTTATCCAAAAATCTGCCTTTAAAATCGCTCATTGTCTACCCCCCGCCGTAATTTTGATAAGCGTATATCAAGGCGTTAACCGCATGGTTTATGCCGTCCGATGTCCTGGTTGCTCCCGTGACCGCCTGAACCTCGCCGTCTCCGGGGTCGGACTTTGTGAGTATTATCTTTTGAGCTGATGCCAAATTGATTCCGTAGTATTTTGAAAAATGCTCTTCATTAAGCGCTTTTGTGCCTATACCCTTTGTTTCGCTGTCCGAAACAAGAATGATTTTCGCTATCTTTGATTTTTCCACAAAGACCATAAGCTCAATGAGGCCTTTATAACCTTTACCCTGAACCAGATATACTAGGGCTTTTTGCGCTCCGTCTTTAAAAACTTCATAGCAGGCAAGCACCTTGCCCAGCTCGTTTTCGGGTTCGTTTATCACCCTGTCTTTTGCGGAGTTCACATATTTTTCGTTAACCAGGTAGTATTCTGCTATGCTTGCAATGGTTTCGGTGTCGGATTCCGTGTAAGTTATATAATTGACCGCGCCAAGAATTGCGCCCGAGCAAAGAGCGATTATAACCAGCACCGCGACGGCTTTAATCGCATCCTTTGCGGGCTGACTAAGCTTTTTTACGCCGTCTTGTTTTTCTGTTTTATTTCTTGCCATCCGAGCCTCCTTCTTCCTTTACGAAAGGAACGCTGGAATTGGAAATCTGCGCAGCCGTGGAGCAAACTTCCCCGTCTTTGCTTTTTCTTTTTGTTTTCAGCTTTAAAAAGAGGTCTTTAACCGTTTTTTTCGGCGCGCCGAAAGGCTTTGGTATGATTTTGTCAAGCAGAGGAACCACTATGTTCATTAAAAGAATCGCAAAGGACACGCCCTCGTCCATCGGCGAAAATTTCCTTATCAGCACCGTAAGCAAGCCAAGGCCAAGCGAATAGATGATTGTGCCTATGAAAGTGTTGGGGCTTGTGGCGTAGTCGGTCGCCATAAAGAAAGCGCCGAACAGCAGACCGCCGCCAAAGAGGTAAGAATAAACATATTCCCCGGCATATCCCGTATTTGCGTAAAATATCGCTGTGAATATTACGGTGGAGGTTATATATATTGCGGGTATCTTCCAGTCGATAATCTTTTTTATAAGAAGGTATGCGCCGCCGATAAGTATGGCAAGAGCGCTTACTTCGCCCGCGCTGCCGCCTGTTTTTCCAAGGAACATATCAAGCATATTGATGTTTTCAAGCGGGTTCGCGCCGTTTTGGAGCGCTCCTTTTGCAAACGCAAGCGGCGTGGCGGATGTTATCGCGTCGGGAAGATTTGGGTTTACGATATTTTCAAAGTATGAAAACAGCCCCATGACGCCCGCTTCCCCAAAGTTTACGGGACTTACGAAGCTTGTCATAAGGCTTCCCCAGGACAAAAGCAGGAAAATGCGGGCGGTTATTGCGGGGTTGGCAAAGTTTCTGCCGATGCCTCCAAAGAGCATTTTGACTATTATAATCGCAAAAAACCCTCCCACTATCGGAACATAGAAAGGAACGACGGGAGGCAGGTTCAAAGCAAGAATGGTTCCCGTGACTATTGCGGAAAGGTCATATATGGTCTGCTCTTTTTTCCTTACGAGATTATACAAAAACTCGGCAAGCACGCATGAGCCTATCGATAAGAAAAGAACCAAAAGCGAATAAAGCCCGTAAATGCAAACCGAAGCGATAATCGCAGGGGTTAGGGCTATTAATACATCAGACATTATTTTCTTTGTGCTTCTGTCCGACACTATATGGGGCGAGGACGATACGACAAGGTTTTTCATTTTGTCCTCCTTTTAGCAATTGTCTGCTTTGCAAGCCTTATCGCCTGAAGAAGCGGCCTTTTTGCGGGGCAGACGTATGCGCACGCTCCGCACTCTACGCAGCTTTGGACATGGTATTTTTCAAGCCTGTCTTCCTGCCCTCCCAATATGCAGGCCTCTATCTCAAGGGGCATAAGGTTCATGGGGCAGCTCCTTACGCACGAGGCGCAGTTTATGCACTGGGTTTCTTTTTCGTGGTAAAACTCCTTATCGGTTAAAAACAGCACACCCGACGCCCCTTTTGTGGTGACGGGCTCAAGCGAATGCAGCGCGATTCCCATCATGGGACCGCCGACAAGGATTTTATGCGTGTCGTCCTCAACCATGTTCCCTCTTAGCTTTTCATAGATATATCCATACGGCACGCCGATGCGGATAAAGAAATTTCCTTTTTGCTCCACGCCGCCACCGGATACCGTAACCGCTCTTTTATAGCACGGCTCGCCAAGCTCAATCGCCCTGCAGAGCGAGTAAGCCGTATGGACGTTTGAAACTATCACGCCGATGTCAGAGGGTAGCCCGCAGGTGGGGACAAATCTTCTTGTGATGGCGTAAATAAGCTGTTTTTCAGACCCTTGCGGATATTTTGTTTTTAAAAGCCGCACATCTATGCCAAGCCCTGCCGCCTTTTCTTTAAGCTTTATATATGCGTCTTTTTTGTTCTTTTCAACGCCGATAACCGCGCGGGCGGCGTCCGCTGCTTTCTTTAAATAAACAACGCCCCTTAGAAATTCGTCCGTTTCGTCAAGCATAAGCCTGTGGTCGCAGGTGAGATACGGTTCGCACTCCGAGGCGTTGATTATAAGCGTATCTATTTTTTTTGTGGTCTGATATTTTATGTGGGTGGGGAAAGTCGCTCCGCCCATTCCGACGATACCCGCCTCTTTGATTCTTTCGATTATCTCTTCCCGAGACGGATTTTCAAGTATGTTTAACCGCTCTTGCTCATACCGGCCGTCGTTTTGAATACAGACATGGGGGACGGGCGTCCCTCTTGCCGATGTTCTTTGGACTATGCCCAAAACAGTGCCCGAAACGGATGAATGAACGCAGGCGGACATATTGCCTTTAGCCGCCGCAATCAATGTCCCGCACTTTACTTCGTCGCCCTCTTTAACTATTGCTTCCGCGGGCGCTCCGATATGTTGCGAAAGCGGGATGTAAACTTTATCGGGCGTGGGGAACTCTTGCAAAGGTATATCGGCAGTAAGTTTGTTTTCCAAGGGGTGAATGCCCCTTCTGAAAGTCCTCATCATAAATTCAAAAAAAGCGGCAAATAAAAATTACTGTATAGTTTAACATTAACACTTTTACAAAAATTGTCAAGTGTTAACCTGGCCGCTTATTATCAATTTTTGACATTGTAAAACTTATAATTACATCACTTTAATTTTCAACAGAGTTTTAAGCTGATTATACTTAGTTTTTGCCAAGCTTTATAAATTCCGTGACAAGGCCTACTATTGCAAGAAGTATCATAAAGGCACCGAACAGTTTTTGCAAAAACTGGGGCTGCGCCGCGCTTGCGTAAAATGCCGAGATTGCGGCGCAAACGCTTGCGGGAATGACGACATACACCACCTTTTTAAAGTTTATCATTTTGTTTCTTGCGTGTATCAAAAGAGCGATTACGCTCATTGGTATGAATGTCAAAAGGTTTATAAGCTGCGCCGTCTTTTGACCCACATTGAGTCCAAGCGTCAAAATGGGGATAAGGAGCGTCCCGCCGCCCATGCCCATTCCGCCGATTATTCCGCCGAGTATACCCGCTATTATGAACCACCAGACCATCACATCACCATTTTAAGTCCCACGGTAATCATCAAAATGTAAAACGCCACTGTAACCGACATCGTTCCAAGCTTTTTAAGAGCGCTTGCGCCGATAAGCCCGCCAATCAATACGCCAATCAGCGTTGGCTCAAAGATATTGCCGTCCCATATGCCGTGAAGAAGATAAACGATTGCCGTAACTATGCTAAGTGGAAGGATTACAAGCAAGGCTGTGGCGTGAGAGTGCTTTTCGGGAAGCTTTCCGCAAAAAGTGAGCAAAGGAACGGCAAGCATTCCCCCACCCGCCCCGAAAAATCCGTTGACCAGGCCGATTAAGCCGCCGCCGACAATCAGCAGCGCCGCCGAAATAACTTTCTGCTTTTTGGATTCGACTTTGAACTTTAAAGTTTCCATGTCCTTATAGTCTTTGCAATCTTGCCAAAAATATCAAATCCGATTGCCAAAAAAGTGTATATATAATATAATTTTAAAGTCTAAAGTAATATGGGCGATTGCGCCGTATTTCTTTAATCGGTTTTGCTTAATACACGTTTTAATTTACTACAACAGGTTAAGGATAGTAGAGATGAGAAAGAAAGTATTGGTTATCGCAATTTGTCTGATGCTGGCTCTAAGCCTGGTCATGCTTTCGGCCTGCAACAAAGAACAGCAGCCGGATCCGGAGAACCAGACCTCCCCGAAAGATTCGCTTACGGAAGGTCTGCTTATAAAAAACTCCGACTTTAAAGTTCCTTCCACGGGCGATTTGCCCCTTGCTCCCGACAGCTGGACGGGCTCGGCGTTTTCGTCGTCAGCCTACCCGACGGGAGTTATCGCGGGCATAATCGACACCTCTTCGGAGCTTTACGACAAGTATAAATCAAAGTGGAATTCGCTGACAAACCCCGGCGTCAACGGTACACCGTCCGATAACAGGATGCTCATGATTTATATGCCCACGGCGGATCAAGCGACCTCCAGCAAGGACAATTTCGGTCCAACCGCTTATTCCTACACATCGGCTTCTTTTACAATTGCTCAAAACTGCTACTATAAACTGATTGTTGACGTCAAGACCGTAAACATTCAGGGCAAGAGCGAGGGCGACGAACCCGGAGCAAGAATTTACCTCTCCTCCACCGCTTACGCGGAGTTCCGCTCAATCGATACCAAAGGCGAATGGGAGAGATACGAAATTTACATCGAGGGCTCAAAATCGCAAAGCAACACCCTGACCCTTGCTCTTTCGCTTGGATATTACTCCTCGACATTCAAAAACGGCCTTACAACGGGCTACGCTTTCTTTGACAACGTAAGCCTTGAGAGAATAACCGACACCGAAGGCGGGCTCAGCGCCAAAGAGCAGTTTGACGCGGTTACCGTCGGCAAACAGGTTCAAAAGGTTACCTACACCGTTCCCAACGGCGAGTTTGACTACGGCACCGCGGCCTCCGGCGCAAGCTCCGCTTATCCCTCGCTTTGGTCGCTAAAGACCGGCGGCTCCTCAACCGCTTACGCAGCGCCCACCACCTACCGCTATAACGGCATCGTGGACACCACCCAGTTTGAGACTTTAAAGACGGGCGGCAAGCTCGGCACCACAGTCTACCGTTTCATTAAAGGCAGCGGCAGTGAGGGCCAGCCCGGCTATGTTCCCGACAGCGTAGGCAGCACCACGACATCATACGCGCTTCAAAATCCCGGCGTCCCCGCGGGCTCCGTCGGCACCAATATTTATATGCTCTCGCAGGTCTACATGACGGCGCAGGGCATAGCCTCATCCAGCACCATAACCGTTCCCAGAGGAACCTATCAAAAGATAAGCGTTTCTGTATACACCTTTGACATTGTAGGCGCGGGCGTTTCCATTCTGCTTTCGGGCTTTGGCGACGAAATCGGTTTTGAAAAGATTACAAGAACCCTCTACAATAAAGACGGCGAGGGAAAAGAGATTGAAACCTACCGCGTAGGCGACAAGTTCTATGATGACAAAGGCATTGAAATCAATTCGGCGGACTATGTCGGAGGAAGCACGGGCGGCTGGGTAACCTACTCCTTCTATGTAAAGGGCAACCAATACCGTGATGTGTCCTTTACCTTGGAGCTGTGGCTCGGAACCGGTGACACATCCCAAAACACCGAAAAAACCATCGACCGCTACTCTTCGGCAACCCTTTCATCCAAAAAAGACTTTACGACATACACCTCCGACGGAACATTCACAAAGGGTTATGTATTCTTTGACAATGTCAAGATTACGCCCGTAACCTTTGCGGAATACAACTCCGCCACAGGTCCGTCGATAGACTATGCCTCCGACAAAGACGCAAGAAAGGTTAACGGCGAGGCTTATAAATCCCTTAAGCTTGACCTCACGCAAGACGATCTTTTGAGCCAGGGCGGAACTTCTTCCAACTTTACAAACTACGCCACCTCGCCGCTCCCCTATGACGACGGCACGCTCGGTATGCCAAGCGGCTGGACGACCGAGTTCGACAACGATGAAAAGACGATAATAGAAACCGTATATATCGTTTCAAGCCTTAAAGCGGGCGTTGTCAACACAACAAACAACGCACTCTTTGAAAACCTTGGCATTAAAAATCCCAAGACGCCGTTTAATATCGGAACCGACAATGTCTTGATGATTACATCATCATCCAACTCGCTCTACTACTTCAAATCAAATTCGTTCCTTTTAAAGCGCAACACCTGCTACCGCATTTCGATTTGGGTAAAGACGGTTGATATTCCCGAGGGCGCGGGAGTTACCATATCGCTTTATGACGGCGACGAGCTTTTAAAGTCCTCGTCGGTCATCAACACAAAGGACTACACCAATGAATTCACCAACGACTGGGTTGAATACACCTTTGTAATAAAAGGCTATAACGATAAAGACATCACCGCCTCGCTCAAGCTCCAATACGGCAGCGGCAACAGATGGACCTCAACCACCCTTGCAACAGGCACCGCCTATTTTGCGAACGTAAGCTGCGTTGAGATACCGTATTCAAGCTACAGCCAGCTTTCATCAAGCACCACATACAACACCCCGATAAACTACGAGCAGACCGAATCGGATCAGACCATCTTCAACCGCTCTTTTAACTATATCGATGTCCAAAAGACCAAAGGCATGGTTGACGGCGAGCTTAAAGACGATGTCGGTTCACCCAGGAACTGGACGATAACCTCCACGCTTTATGAAGATAAGGTTAAAGCGGGCGTTATCAAGTTCAACACCTACGACAACGAAGACAAAGACATCCGCTTCAATGTCGCGGCCGACTCGCAAATCGCAACGCTTCAGGCGGACTACAGCAAGCTTTCGGACAAACTCGGAAGCACGACATCCAGCATCTACGACGGATGGGTGCTAAACGGCGGGCCCTCCGCGCTCATGATTGCCAATGTCGACACCACCGCCAAAAAATACGCGGTTGGATTTAAGTCGGACAGCTTCACCTTAAACGCCGGCACTTATTATAAAATCAGCGTTTGGGCATACTCAATCGGAAACACCACCTACAGCATTTATCTCCAAAGCGAAAACCCCTCGACCAACTACTTCGGCGCGCCTTACTTCGTGCTTGACAACTACGCAAGAACTTCGGCGGGCGCTAACGCTGTTGAGAGAGTTTGGACTCAGTATGTTTACTATATCGAAGTCGGTATAAACTCCGTCAACGCCAGCTTGAGCCTATGGCTCGGCACCAACAAATCGGTAACCGACGAGGTTCTCTCCGACGGCATCGCCATATTCGACTCAATCGGCTGCGAAAAGATAGAAAAGGCGGAATTTGACGCTGTAAAATCGGGCAACAATGAAACCCGCAAGATTTCATACCTCTCCGACGGTTTCGACTCCGCCGCCCAGAATGCCGAATCCAAATCCACCCTCACAAAGCCCAGCGGCTGGACAGGAAACGTTGACGGCTCGCTCTCGGCGTCCAAGACCAAGACGGGCATCTACTATTACAGCGGAACGGGCGCGGATTATGAAGTTGGCGACCTCTTCGGCGAGGATATCGACGAGGACCTTGACGAGGACAAGAAGAGAGAGGCTGAGGAAAGAAAGAACGCCGAGCTCATCCCCTACGAACAGCTTGCCCCAAGAAGCGGTAATTATGCCCTTGCCATAAACAACACGGTTAAGAGCGCATACTACTATCAGGGCAAGTCCTTCACCTTGGACAGCGAGAAGTTCTACAGAATAACCGTATATGTTAAAACATACGGTATTGAAGGCTCATCCGTTGGCGCGGGCGTAGAGCTCATCATGGCTGACATAGCCGAAACCGACAGAGTATTCAAAAACATCAACACCAACAGCTGGACGGCTTGCTCGTTCTATATAAAAACATCCGATATCGACATGACGGACGTATACCTCACCTTAAGGCTTGGCGAGAACCTCGATTCCGAAACCGAGGACGGCCTTGTTAAAGGCTACGCTCTGTTTGACGATGTCACAATCGAAACCATAACCGAGGCCGAATACGACGCCTTGGCATCACTTGAAGAAGAAGCAAGACCCTCAACGGTTAAGGTTATCGAGGCTCCCTCCTCTGACGAAAGCGTCGTAAAGCCGGACGAGGGTAACAACGAAACCGTTCCTTATCAGCCCAACCTCACCTATCTGTGGTGGATGGTACCCACTATCTTGATTGCGGTTGCGATTATCGCGGTTCTTATTGCCGTTATTGTCAAAAAGCTCCGCAAGCCCAAGCAGAAAGTTGAAAGCGTCGTAAGTAAAGACGAAAAGCCCTCGGAAGCTATCGAAATCAAGAATAAGGACTACGAGGACAAATTTAAAGAATAATTAATCAAATAAAAAAAGCTGCGGTAACCCGCAGCTTTTTTTTATTAAATTTTTTCGATAATTTTAATATAGAAATCTTTGCTATCTTAAACTTTGCCTTGATTAACCATTTATTTTTCTTCACTGACATTTTATATATTACTATTTACTAAGCAATCTTTACCATAAATATTTTATCTTTATATAGATTGTTTTTGCTGCTATCTATATTCTTAACTTCCCTTATCCTCCCGCAAGACTTCTAACTTTATAACTTAAACAATATAATATGAAAGAATTATGATTTTTGTCATAAGAGTTGAAAAAGGGCAAACGCTCCAAGATATTGCGCGCGAGTATAATACCACCGTGCAAAGATTAAGAAGCCTTAACGGGATAATGGAGACCCGTGAGGGTGAAAGGCTTTTGGTTGAAAAAATAGAGGGAACTCCTTACCGCGTTCAGCCTTTTGAAACACTGGATTCCATTGCCGAGAAATTCGGAGTTAGCAGAAAGCAGATTGAAAAAATAAACAATGTTACCGAAGTTTTCTTCGGCGAAATAATCTACATTCCGAAGGCTTTATGAACCAGATAGCAAAATCCGTCACCATAGTCACGTTTTTTTCCGTAACCACGCGGCTTTTATCCTTTATATTCAAATCCTATATGTCTCACGCTTTCGGAGCGGAAACCGTGGGACTGTTTCAGATATGTCTTTCCGTTTTGTTTCTGCTTTTGGCGCTGACCGCGGGCGGCATACCCACAGTTTTGTCAAGAAAAATAGCGGAGTGCGAGGTAAACCGCGACTTTAAAAAGCAAAACCGCTATGTGGCGGCATCGCTTATACTAGGCAGCGTCTTATCCGCTATCGTTATTGCGGCTTGCTACCTCGGTAAAAACCTATTATATAAAATCTTTTCAGACGACAGATGCGTTCCCCTGTTTTTAATCATGTTGCCCGCTATTTTCACCTCCACCTTTTACGGAGTGATTAGAGCGTGGTTTTGGGGTAAAAAGAAATTCACCGCTTTTTCTTTCACCGAACTTTTGGATGAGGTTTTTAAAATAGCCTTTACGGCTTGCTTTGCGGGAGGGCTGATTGCGGAAATTGCGGGAGCAAAGGGAATAGCAATAGCCTTTACCGTCGCGGACGCGGCCTGCGTTTTGATATTGATTGTTTTGTTCTTTATCAATAAAGGTAAGTTTGCAAAGCCCGAGGGATTTTTGGAGCTTACCAAGGCCTCCACTCCCCTTGCGGCGCTGAGAATCATAACGGGGCTGATGGCATCGCTTACCGCAATCATTGTGCCCGCCCAGCTTGCGCTTTCTATGAGTCAAGAGGAGGCCACCGCCATGTATGGCAGAATCGCAGGTATGGCTCTTCCCCTATTAATGGCGCCGTCCACCATAATCGGCTCGCTTGCGGTTGTTTTGATACCCGAAATGGCGGGCGCGAACGCAAAAGGCGACAGCGACACTCTAAGGAGCAAAATGGACGGCTCCATAATCTTTGCCTTTTTTGTAAGCTCTCTTTTTATGGTGCTTTTCGTTCCTCTTGGCAAGGAAATCGGAAAGCTGTTCTTTGGCGACGAAACCGCAGGGCAATATGTGTCCTACTGCGCCTTGCTTATGTATCCGATAGGGCTGAACCAAGTTACCTCGCCGATTGTAAACTCTATAGGAAAAGAACATAAAACTTTGCTGCACTATCTTGCGGGCCTTGTGCTTTTAATCCCGTGCATTTTATTTTTGCCAAGATACATCGGCGCCTACGCTATCGCTGTCGGAAACGGGCTTTGCTTTTTGATATGCGCCATATTAAATATTGTAGTGTTGAAAAAACACTTGAAAGGTAAAAACCGCTTTGCCTTAAAGAGTTTCCTTTCGGTTTTGTTTGCGGTGCCTTCGCTTCTTTTGACCTACTTTATAAAAGGCATACTCTCTCACTATCTTTCAACCGTTTTTGTGATAATTTTTGCCGGCGGAGCGGGCGCGGTGTCTTATCTGCTTATAACCGATGTGTTTAACCTCATATCTTTCAGAGCGTTCTTTGCAAAATCCAAAAAGAAGAAAAAACGCCTTAAAGGAGCGTTGGTATAATTTAAAGTTTATTTCATATCTTTTTGATTATTTTCTAATATCGCTTTTAAATAAAACTGTTTTAATTTATCAATTCTTTTCTCAATTTTTAAAAGGATGTTAAGCTAAATTTATTTGTTTTTGTGTTGCGGCATAGGCTTATAGCTAACTTCGTTTAGAAGTTATGGTTGAATAAAACACAGCCAATAAAGCAAACTATCGGTGTGCTTAATCTATTTATCAGATGCATTATCATATACTTCTTTCTTTTGATTGCCATGCGGCTTATGGGAAAGCGCCAGCTTGGGGAGCTTCAGCCGTTTGAGTTTGCTATTACCATTGTTGCGGCGGAGCTTGCCTGCATCCCCATGTCCGATCCGACCATTCCTTTGATTTACGGTATAATACCTATCTTTACGCTATTTTTGATGCATATACTAATTAACAAAATCGCAGTAAAGAGCGTAAAATTCCGCAGGATTTTAAACGGCAAACCCAGCGTAGTGATTTTTCAGGGCAATATTTTGTGCGATACCTTAAAAGACCTTGACATGACCACAAATGACCTTCTTGAGGCTTTAAGGTGCGCAGGATACTTTACTCCGGGAGAGGTCGGGTGCGCCGTTGTGGAAACCAACGGAACGCTTACGGTCATGCCCAAAGCCGCGAACAGGCCAGTAACCTGCTCGGATTTGAACATAAATTGCGCCGATTCATGCATGCCCGTTACCGTAATTGTTGAAGGCAGATTTTTAGAAGACAACTTAAAGCATAACGACTGTAAAATAGAAAAGCAGGATATCATGCAATTGCTTGAGAACTTAGGGCTCAGCCAAAAGGATGTGTTTTTGCTCCTTCTTAGCGGTGAGAATGTATTTTTACAGCCTTATCAAGGCAGCGCCATAAACCGTTCCATAAAGGAGGCGGAACAATGAAGAAAACCATAATCGCTATCGTCGTTTTGGTTTTAATACTCACCGCCGGCATACTTGAGACAATTTATATTGAAAAAACATTTAAAGAATTAAGCGAGAGGGTTACCGAGGCGCGCAATCTTATAATCAAAGAAGACGCCGAGGGAGCTCTGAAAATTATCGACGACACAACAAACTGGTGGGAGGAAAGAAAGGATAAGCTTGAGTTAATAACATTTTCACCCGATTTGAGAGCGCTTTCCGCAGCACTCGGTGAAACAAAGGGCAGTCTTATGTGCGGCGACACACAAAACGCCCTTTCAAAAGTCGAATCTATTCTCATTATGTCGGACAATGTAAGAGAAATAATAAACTTCAATATCAGAGATATAATCTGACATTAAATTAATATATTTTAATAAAAAAAGCGCAGCGTTTGCTGCGCTTTTTTTTAAACTATTATAAGCGGTGGTATTACAATGAACATAACTTTCTTTTGCCCCTTGCACTGGCCTATGCCTGTCAGGACAACATACCATTTGCTAAGGTTTTCGGAATCCTGCTCGTAAGTCACTTCATAATCGTAGATTCAGCAAAAATGGGGATTGTAGAGCTCGCTTTTTGACAATAGTTGCATGCTTTTTAAAGTAAATAAGGTATAAAAGTAAACTAAAATTAAATAAACCGCCCTCTACGACCTTACTTAATCTTTATAAACTTTTTCAGGTCTATTATATCCCCCGCCCCAAGTATCATGGCCAGGTCAAATTTGTTTTTATGTTTTTTCAATTTTTCGGCCGCGCTTTGGAAATCGTCAAGATACACCGCCCTGCCTCCGCTGTCGTTTATCGCGTCGCAAAGCTCTTTTGAGGTTTTTCCGCACTCCGCGCTTTCCCTTGCGGCATATGTGGGTAACAGTATGCTGTAGTAGGGACGAAGCACCTCAACAAAATCCTTAAAATAGCTTGCCGTCCTTGAATAGGTATGAGGCTGAAAAACAACAAGAACTTTATCCGCCATCTGACGGGCAAGGCTTAGCGTTGCCGAAATCTCGCAAGGGTGATGAGCGTAGTCAAAAACTATCCTCATTTTGCCCATGCTTCCAAATTCCTCGTTTCTTCTCGCAACGCCCTTGAACGAATCAATGCCCTTTTTTATGGTTTCGACATCTATACCTGCGTTAAGGCACGCAGCCGCGGCAAAGGCGCAGTTTGTCACATTGTGCCTACCGAAAAGCGTGGGGCATGCTTTAAACAGCAGTTTGCCGCCTTGGTAGAAATCAAATTTATATCTGCCGCTTTTAGCTTCAGTGATTAAAGCATAATAGTCGCAATTGTCTTTATCGTCAAATTCCAAATTGTCAATATGCGAAACTGATAATGTTTGCATATCTTCACAGTTTAATTTGTCAGCGTCTTTCTTTAAGCACAACACCCTTTTGGAATTGTTGCCGAAGCTTCTGAAAGCGGATACAATCTCTTCTTCGCAGCTGTAGCAATCGGGGTGGTCGCACTCCATGTTTAACACAAGCCCAAGGCTTGGGCGCAAAGAAAGAAAACTCCTTTTATACTCGCAGGCTTCCGTAATAAAAAAATCCTCTCCCGTAGAGGGACAGTTTCCAAGCCCCAGGGCGTTGCCGCCTATATGCGCAGTGTAGAGCTTATCTGAAAGAGAAAATATGTATGAAATAACGGCAGTTACGGTTGTCTTGCCGTGAGTGCCGGAAACTGCAATAATATATGGAAAATCTTCTGAAATCTTTGCCAAAAACTGATGGCGTTCCATAATGGGCACGCCGTTTTCAATAGCATACATAATATCGGGAGCGTCAAGCTTTAAGGCAGATGTATAAACCAAAAGATTTGGCAGATACTCAAGCTCTTTGACACTGTTTGTTATATTTATTCCATCGCCTTTAAGCTGCTCTACGGTTTCGCCGGGAAAATCGTCGGAACCCGAAACCACGGCGCCCTTGCTTTTTGAAAGCTTTGCCAATGCACTCATGCTGATTCCGCCAATGCCCGAAAAATGAATTTTGTATCCCGACAGAGTTTGCTTCACACCTTAATATATGCTAAAAATAACTGTTGCGTCATAAAATTTTTCAAAACGGATATTGATTTAAGATTTTTTTTCATATATAATAAAGTCAACAATAAAGATAAGGACGGATGAGATTCATGATTAACATCACAGACGTAAGGGTAAGAATCGTCAAGAAAGAAGACGCCAAGCTTAAAGCCGTGGCATCCATCATCATCGACGACTGCTTCGTCGTTCACGACATTAAAATTATCGAAGGGGCTGAGGGCAATTTCATCGCGATGCCTTCAAGAAAAACTCCCGACGGCGAATTTAAGGACATCGCGCATCCCATTAACACCGAAACACGAGAGCTGATACGCGACAGAGTCTTTAAAGCCTATGAGGCGACCTTAAAACAGGAAGGTTAATAATTAGTAAGGCAGCAAAAGCTGCCTTTTTTATTTCCTCTGCAATTCATTTATTAGTTTAAATGATATAATTTTTACTGCTGCAAATTTTATTTAAAGAAAAAATCTTGTTATAATTTATTGCTGCAAATTTTGTTTAAAAGAAAAAATCAAGAATGTATTATTATTTAATTATAGTTATAAATTGAACTTTTTTTACTTTTTTAAGGTTGCAATTTAATAAGCATTTAACGCTTTGTAACTTCTTAAGTAAATATCACCATC
>JAAZIO010000184.1 GCA_012800805.1 Clostridiales bacterium
AAGAGGGGCTGGTTGTCGCAAGATACGCCCTTGCCCTTGCCGCCTCCTCATAGGAGTAACTTCCGCTTAGCGCAAGCGCAGCGCCGCCCGTATACACCGGTATGGTTTTATGAAGGCTTAAAGCCGCAATATCTGCGTATTTTGCGGGAGGTTCGGGCAGGCTGTCGTGAAAGGAAAAGTGCGCCCCGTGCGAGGCGTCCAAAAAAAGCTCGGCCTTGTGTTTAATGCAAGCATTTTTTATAGCTCTTATATCGCTTGCTTTTCCAAAATAGTCGGGCGAGGTTGCGATAAACGCCGTAGCTCCCGTTTCTTTAAGCTTTTGCTCCAGCCTGTTTATGTCTATTCTTTCGGGAAAGCCGTCTTTATCGTAATCTCTTTTTAAAATGTAAAACTCTTTTGCAAAGCTTCTTAGAGCGTTGTAAACCGATTTATGCGAAAAAGAGTCAAGCAAAACTTTTTCGTGTTTATCCGTTAGTATTTTGATTCCCGCTTGTATGGCGGATGTCGCCCCGGATGTGAAATAAAGCAGCTCTTTTGCGTTAAAGGATATTGCGGCAAGCCTTTCCGCCTCCCTTATAACGCTGAGCGGGTTTTGCAGGTTATCCGAAAAGCTAAGCTCCGTAAAATCGAAAACCGAGGAGGAGTAAAGCGCGCCGTCAAGGTTTCGCCCTGTATGAAGCGGCATGTGAAAGCGCTTTGAGCCCGTTTTTTCTTTAAGGGCGCTGTAAAGGGGGGCATTCAATCTCATGGTTATATTTTGCAAAATGGATGCGGATAAGTCAACCCGCTTTTAATAAATGATATAATTTCGCCCGCCTATTATTAAAAGGCCGCAATCTGTAATAATTATTATAAAATTATATAAATATTTGCCGATTTATGGATAAAGTTGACATTAATAAAAGGAAGTATTATTATATAAATCGTTCTTGGAGATAGATATGGATTACAAACAGATAGAAAAGAAATGGCAGAAAATATGGGAGGAGAAAAAGCTTTACTCCTTCGATAAATCAAAAGCGGACAAAAAGTATTATGTCCTGGAGATGTTTTCATACCCCTCGGGCGCGAAACTTCACGCGGGGCACTGGTTCAACTACGGCCCAAGCGACACTTTCGCCCGCTTTAAGCGTATGCAGGGATACGAAGTATTTCAGCCCATGGGCTTTGACGCTTTCGGTCTTCCCGCGGAAAACTACGCTATAAAAACGGGCATTCATCCCGAGGACAGCACCCTGAAAAACATCGAGACGATGGAGGGCCAGCTTAAGGCAATCGGCGCGATGTATGACTGGGACTATGAAATAAAAACCTGCCTGCCCGACTATTACAAGTGGACTCAATGGATATTCCTTCAGCTTTACAAACACGGCCTTGCCTACAGAAAGGAGGCGCCCGTAAACTGGTGCCCTTCTTGCAACACCGTGCTCGCCAACGAGCAGGTCGTGGACGGCGGCTGCGAGCGTTGCGGAACGGTTATTACAAGGCGCAACCTCACGCAGTGGTTCTTTAAAATAACGGCATACTCGGAAGAGCTTTTAAACTCTCTTAAAGACCTTGACTGGCCCGAAAAAACCAAGCTCATGCAGACCAACTGGATAGGCAAATCCATTGGCGCTGAAATTGAGTTCGCCGTTAAAGGCGGCGGCTCGTTTAAGGTGTTCACCACAAGAGCCGACACGGTTTTCGGCGTAAGCTATGTCGTTCTTGCTCCCGAGCATGAGCTTGTGGAAAAAATCACCACGCCCGAGATGCGCGCCGCTGTCGAAGCCTATCAGGAAGAGTGTCGAAAGGTTTCCGAAATCGAGCGTCTGTCCACCGCGAGGGAAAAGACGGGCGTATTCACGGGCGCATACGCAATAAACCCCGTAAACAACAAAGAAGTTCCGATTTATATAGCGGACTATGTTCTTGCCACTTACGGAACGGGCGCCGTTATGGGCGTTCCCTCCCATGACGAAAGAGACTTTGTGTTCGCAAACAAATACAATCTGCCTATAATCAGAGTAATCAAGGGCGAAGAGGGAAAAGACGATCTTCCCTACACCGAAAGAGGCGTAATGGTAAACAGCGCAGGTTTTGACGGCATGGACAGCGAGGCGGCAAAGGAAGCTATCGTCGAATACCTTGAAAAAATCGGCAAGGGACAAAAGAAAATCAATTACCGCCTGCGCGACTGGCTGGTTTCACGCCAAAGATACTGGGGCGCTCCGATTCCCGTTATTCACTGCGAGCATTGCGGCATTGTCCCCGTTCCCGAAAAAGACCTGCCCGTCCTGCTTCCCTACAATGTGGACTTCAAACCCGACGGAAAGTCGCCGCTTCTTAAGTGCGAGGAGTTCATGAACACCACCTGCCCCGTATGCGGCATGCCCGCAAGGCGCGACCCCGACACGCTTGACACTTTCGTGTGCTCAAGCTGGTATTTCTTAAGATACCCCGACAACAAGAACGACAAAGAACCGTTTGATAAAGAATGGATTGATAAAATGCTGCCCGTCGATAAATACATCGGCGGCGCGGAACACGCATGCATGCACCTGCTTTACGCAAGGTTTGTCACAAAGGCGCTAAGGGACATGGGCTATCTTAACTTTGACGAGCCTTTCCTCTCCCTTGTACATCAGGGCACGATTTTAGGGCCCGACGGACAGAAGATGAGCAAGTCGCGCGGAAACGTCGTGTCTCCCGATGAGCGCATAAAAAAATACGGCTCGGACATTTTCAGGGTGTTCTTGATGTTCTGCTTCTCCTACACCGAGGGCGGCCCGTGGAACGACAACAATTTTGAGGGCGTCCAGCGCTTCTTTGACAG
>JAAZIO010000019.1 GCA_012800805.1 Clostridiales bacterium
TATCACAAGGCGGTCTTTTTCGTAACCTTTAATAAAATCGTCATCCGCTTTTGATGATATTTCAACTGTTTTAAACTCCTCGGGCACAACGCCGAGTATCATGAGCGCGCTGTTGGAATCTCTGTCTATATGCGCCGGTATCGCTACCCCTCCGTGTCTTTCGCAAAGCCGTCTGGCTTCGTCAATTCCAAGCGTTGAGCTGTTTAAAAGAAGCCTTTCTTCTTTCCCGATTATATTGTCGTCCTCGTCAAATATCAGTTGCTCGCCGAATATGTCGGGACGGTTTTTAATGAAAGGAAAAGGAACGGCTAAGTAGAACGCCTCAAGCTCCTCAAACTTTTCAAACAGGCACAAAAGATGTATGTCTTCAGCTGTTTGAAGCTCCATTGCGGGAACCACATTTATTCCGTAAAACTCCCCCGCCCTCAGCGCGACTTCGACATTGGCTATTGCGTTATGGTCGGCGATAGCGACAAAGTCTAGCCCCGATAGTTTGGCATACGCCGTGATGTTGACGGGCGTCATCTCCTTTTCGGCGCACGGCGAAAGCCCACTGTGTATGTGCAAATCGTATTTATACTTCATTTAAATAACGCCTGACCGCTTCAAAAACATCGTGCTTTGTTTTGGCAAGGTTTACGCCCTGCGTCTTGCACTTTTCTACAAGCTCGGGCGACGGCGCTACGCCCTCGCAAAGAACGACCAAAGAAACATCGGCAAGCGTTGCGACCGCGCATACGTTGATGTTGGTCATAACGGTAAACCAGCAGCAATCCTGCGGGGCTTTGCCCATGACAAAGCTCAAAAAGTCGCCGCAGTAGCCCGTTATTATCTCTCTGTCGCCGTCCGAGAGATTAACGATATCCGCTTCGATTTTTTTAATGGCGTCCAAAACTTTCATATCACACCCTCGGGCACTTGGTATCTGGAGGAATCACGCCGTTGGCCAAGTCTTCGCTGAAAGCCCTGCAACTGGGAGCTCCGCAAAGCCCGCAGTCAATCTGCGGAAGAGAGTTTAATATCTTTTCCGCTTCCACAAGGCGCTGCATTGCCGTCATTCTGTCCTCGTCTATTCTGTCTATGTTTTTGATATCGGGTTCTTCTTCCCAAAGGTAATATTCAAGCCCCTTGCCCTCATCGGACAAAAGGTTGCAGTCAAGCTGAGGCATTCTTTTCCTCAGCTCTCTTATCCTTGCTTTTGCTATAAAGGGATTTTCAACATTCAAAACGCCGCCGACGCATCCGCCTGCGCAGGCGTTAAGTTCGATAAAGTCTATATCTTTAAGCTCGTTTTCCTCAAGGCCGTTTAATATATTGAGAACATTTTCTATCCCGTCCGCGGCAAGGTATTTCCCTCTGAACGCCGCCTCGGCTTCGCCGCCGCTGACGGCCCATCTGAGGCCCGTGGCGCCGAGTTTGGATATGGGCTTAACCTCTTGCAGCTTGTTCATAACGGGAACAAGCTTCATATACACTTCGCCAACCGAAAGCACGCCGTCGACATAAGGTTTTCTTACGCCAAGACCGAGCTTTAAAGAAAAGACCTTAGCGGGGCATGGTGAAATGAAAAACACGCCTATGTCTTCCGCGGGGATGCCTTTTGATATCGCCTTTTCCCTTGCGAGCTTTGCGGCGATGTCCACGGGCGCAAGCACGTTCAGGAGGTTGTCTTTAAGGTTATGGTATCTTGCTAGAATTAGCTCAAGCACCGCGGGACACGCTGTGCTGATGACGGGAAATTTAATCTTTCCCTGGTCTAGCAGTATTTTTGTGACAGAAGATACAAGTTCCGCCCCTCTTCCCACTTCATAAACTTCATCAAAGCCTATCTCAAGCAATCCGTTCAAAACATAATTGACATCGTACAGATTGTTGAACTGTCCGTAAAGCGACGGCGGAGGCAAAGCTATTTTGTATTTGTAGTTATGTATTTCGTCGAAACTGTCATAATAGGCTAATTTCGCATGGTGAGGGCATAGTCTTACGCACACTCCGCAGCCTATACACTTTTCGTAATTGACACTGGCTTTTCCGTTCCTGACCCTTATCGCTTCCGTAGGACAGCGTTTCATGCAGGTTACGCAACCTTTGCACTTTTCTGGGTCCAAAATTACGGTACGGAAATCCTTTTTAGCTATCATAACTTACCTCTTCAGCGAAAGTGAATCTCCATTTCCACCTTTGTGCCTTTACCGACCTCACTTTCGATATTGAATACATCCGTGTATTTTTTCATATTTGGCAGCCCCATGCCGGCTCCGAAACCGAGCGCCCGAACATCGTCGGGAGCGGTCGAATAACCGGGAGTCATGGCCAGCTCTATGTTTTCTATTCCCTTTCCTTGATCTATCAGATTGATACAGATTTTATCGACAAAGATGTCGACATAAGCTCTTCCGCCGTTTGCGTGTATAACCATGTTTATTTCACCCTCATACATCGCAATGGCGACTCTTCTGATATCCTGTGGGTCAATCCCAAGTTTCTTCAGTGTTGATTTGACTTGATCGGATGCCAAACCGGCCTGCGCAAAATTATTTCCCGCTACCTCAAATTCAAGATGCACGCATTGCTCCATAAATCAACCCTAGGCTCGTAGTCCCGCGGAGTAAAGCAGTCCACAAGCGGCAAACATTCTGTGGGGAGAAGCAATCAAAGTGATGCCTTTTTCTTGGGCGAGATCAATCATAGTCTGGTCCGGAACCTTTCCTCTTACGAACACCACACAAACCATATCCATCATTTCCGCGGTGCGGATGACCTGAGGATTGCAAAGCCCCGTAATCAAAACAGCTTGGTCTTTTACGAAAGCAAGCACATCGCTCATCATGTCAGACGCGCAAGCGGAGTAAACATCTCTGTCAAGCGACACGCCTTCGCAAAGGATCTTTCCGCCAAGCAGATTCAATATCTCCCTTATTTTCATTTAACCCTCCGTTATTTGGCGGGAATAATCCGCCCTAACTATTTTAAATCATTTGTATTTTTATTGCAATAGCCAAAAATTTGCCTTAAAGGCAAAAAAATAAAAGCGACGGTTTTAAGCCGTCGCTTTGTTTATTATTTAGTCAACGTATTTTGCCAAGATGCCGGGAACATCATCGGGTGAGAGCTTTCCGTATACATCCTCGCCGACCGTAAGAACGGGAGCAAGGCCGCAGCAGCCGATGCATCTTGTGGCGACGATTGAAAACTTGCCATCGGGAGTGATGCCGCCGGCTTTAATGTCAAGCTCTTTTTCGAAACGCTCCAAAAGGTTGCCCGCGCCCTTTACATAGCAGGCGGTTCCGAGGCAAATCGAAATATTGTGCTTTCCTTTGGGATTGAGCGTAAACTGTGAATAGAATGTTACGACGCCGAAAACCTCCTCAAGCGGATAGTTAAGCTCTTCGGCGACTATTTTTTGAACTTCAATGGGCAGGTATCCATATATGTCTTGCGCGCTCTGTAAAGCGGGCATTAGTGGACCGGGGGTGTTCTTTAAAAGAGCCAGCTTGTCTCTAAGCTCTTTTTCCTGTTCTTTTGTTCCTTTAAACTCCACTGTCGTGAGATTGATTTTGGACATAAATGCCTCCTTGGATTTCTTAACCTTAAAAATTATAGCATATAGTTTTCTTTTTGCAAATATAAACGCGAAATTTTATATTTTTATTCTTATAAAATTTTTATAAGCGACATAATCCACATGATGAATACCAAAATAGGCGCGCCGAATATAAAGACCATAAGAGAGTGCTTGCCTATCCAAACGGTGGGCTTTAGTATTTTGGGGCAAGGCTTATTTAAAAGGCTGGTTTTTTGCCTGTATATGTTTCTGCCGTAAACACCGCCCAAGAGGAAGAACCCAAGCCCCGGCAAAAGCGGCTCGAAGTTGTTGTAGGAGTATATGTAGGCGTCATCGTTGTAGATAAGCCAGAAAAGATTTCTCATCCAATCGGGAAGAGCGCCGAAATCGCTCAAATCCGTCCTTTGCAAAATGTAAAAGTAAAGCCCGATAGCGGTAAGGCACACGCCGAAAATCAAAAGATAAATATCGTCAACTTTGAAATAATCTATTATTGCCCAAATAGAAAAGCATATGGCAAATATCGTAAGTATATTGAAAACCGTCTCCCCCATAAGAGTATCGGGGAAAACATATGTTCCCATGTTGTGCAAAAATATAAAGCCGATATCGAAATAAAGCATTTCGATGGCCCTTTTTGTGTGGCTTCTTGAAAAAGTGCAGTTGATACCGCTTAAAAACACCAACGTGAATATGAGAACGGGCTCAAAACCGTATCTCAGCCCCGAGGCGAGATACTTAAACATGAATTCCCTAAGCCAGATTCCGAATGCGTTGGACGCCCCTATGATATTCCAGCAGTAACCAAAAATACCTATATGGTCCCAGGTGACCAGTATAAGCAGAAATCCGCGTATCAGGTCAAGTTCCCATATGCGGGATTTTTTCATCACAATGTCGTTTTTCAAAAATTCGCCTGCTTTTGTCATATAACGCGGATTTATCTCCAAGTATTTTTATAATAATCAGTCAAGAAGCCTGTATACTTTCGGAAGCTCTCTTTTGTGCCCTGTTTTTTTATGAGCGCTTTCTATTATTGTTTTTGCTCTCTCCCCCGCTTGACCGCTAAGGATATAGCTGTCGATTTCCTTATAAGTCACACCCATCTCATCCTCATCAGTTTGACCCTCAAACAGTCCCGCGGATGGCGCTTTGTCAATTATTTCGACCGGGGCGTTGAGGGCTCTTAGCATTTCGTATATTTCGCCGACGGTAAGGTCGGCAATCGGATTGAAATCGCAGGCGCCGTCGCCCCATTTGGTGAAATACCCCATATAACGCTCACTCCTGTTGCCCGTTCCCGCAACCAGAGCGTTATGGGCTTGGGCGTATGCGTACAGGGTTATCATCCTAAGCCTTGGATTGATGTTGAATTTGGCGCTGTTTAAATTCTTTTCGATGCCGTCCGCAAACGCAGGCTCCAAAACTTTTACAAACTCTTTTTTGACCGAAGTCAAATCGATTTCCAAAGTTTTAATGCCGTACAGGCTTGCCGCTTTAAGCGCGTGTTCACGGTCTATGCCGTAATTTCTGCTTGACTCGCAGGGCATAATTATGCCAACCGTGTTGTCGCAAGCCATTTTGCAAAGCACGCCGACAAGCGTGCAGTCCTTTCCGCCGCTGTTGCCGTAAACGATAGCGCCGGCTCCTGCGTCTTTCAGCGTTTGTTTTATAAACTCAACTCTTTTTTCGATTTCAGCTTTTATGTCTTTCATATGTATATAGGATTTTAAACTATCTATTTATAGGATTATTATATTGTTAGCTATGTATTAATATATTGATTATTTTTATAAACTAATATCATATATATACGCTTTTTATAAAATCCCCTTATTCCGCCAACTCCTTTTGTTTATATGGCTAATTATTACATTCAAACGCAACGATGTTAGAAATTCAATCACCCAAACACTTAA
>JAAZIO010000185.1 GCA_012800805.1 Clostridiales bacterium
GCCGTAACGCTGCAAAACATTGAAACACGCACTATCAGCCCGACTCTCGGAAGCGACGCTATTAGGTCAGCTCTTATTGCCGGCGCGATTGGCATTGCGATAGTGTTTATCTTTATGGCGGTTGCGTATCGTATGCTGGGAGTTGCCGCGGACATTGCGCTTATCATCTATATTCTGCTTCTGCTTTGGTTCTGCGCGGTTCTGCCTTGGGTCCAGCTCACGCTGCCGGGTATCGCGGGTATCATCCTTGGTATCGGTATGGCGGTTGACGCAAACATAGTTATCTTTGAAAGAATAAAAGACGAATATAAGATGACAAACAAGCCTCTGCCTTCCGCCGTCAAGAACGGTTTTAAAAGAAGCTTGGGCGCCATTATCGACGGCAACGTGACAACGCTTATCGGCGCGGTTATTCTTTGGATAGTCGGTTCCGCCTCCATTGTGGGATTTGCTATAACGCTGTTTATATCGATTATCATTTCGATGTTCACCGCGCTTGTAGTAACGCGAGTAATCCTTAAGTGCTTCATGTCGTTTACCTATCAAGACGATAAGTCGCGAAAGGTAAAGACGCTCAGCAAAGAAGAAAGAGAAGCAAACTACGAAAAGAAGATAAAATACAACGAGAAACTATATGGGCTTAGACGCAGAAAAGAAGGCGAAATCGCCGAAAAATCTTTTGCTCTTGCAGCCTCAAACGGGGAGGTGAGTGAGCAAAATGACTAAGGTCAACTTTTTAAACGGCATCAAATCATTTAAATTTTGCGATAAACTTGCCTTTTGGGCTATTCTGCCTTTGATATTCGTAATCGCCGCCATCGTGGTTGTTCTTGCCATTGGCATTCCCGCAGGAAGCATATCCGACGGTTTCAACATCGGTATCGACTTTGAGGGCGGCACGATTTTGCAGGTTAAGCTCGGCGACGAAGCTCTTCCTTCAAACGCCAACTATCAAGACCATGTCGATAAAATAGTAAAGGCGATAGAGAGCAACGGAGTTGTCGTAAGCTATATCCAAAGCTCGGAATCTGCAAACCTTTCCGACTCCACAATTTCTTTCAGATACAAAAACATATCAAACGACGACGCCGAGATAATGAACCTCAACGAAAAGATTCTTGAGTCGATTTCGGCGCTATATCCCGGAAAGGTTGACGCCGACAACAACTTTATTACCTATGAATCCATAGGTAAAACCGCAAGCGAGGATTTAATTGAAAAAGCGGTTTTGGCTATGGGAATATCGCTTGCCTTGATTTTGATTTACATCATATTCAGGTTCGAGTTCATAAGCGGTATAGCGGCTGTTGTCACAATGATTCATGACATTGTCATAATGTTTGCAATAACCGTTATCTGTAGGGTTCAAATCAACTCTTCATACATTGCGGCTGCCATAACCGTTGCGGCGTATTCAATCAACAACACCATTATTATCTTTGACAGAGCCAGAGAAATATTAAAGCCCGTCAAAGGCAAGAAAGGCATCAACTACTCGGCGGTAGGCGATGAAGCTATTCAGCTTTCATTAACGCGCTCTTTGTTTACGACATTCACAACAATTATTACCGTTGTGTTCTTAAGCATATTCGGCGCTCCCGCAATGCGAGAGTTTACGCTTCCGATTATAATCGGTTTGATAGTAGGTTTATACTCATCTCTTTTCCTTGCCGCTCCTTTATGGTCCGCAATGAGCTTCAGCTTTGAAAAGCTCAAAGAAAAGAGAATGGCCAAAAAGGGCCTTGCGTATGAAGCCGTAACAAATGCGGATTTCAAGAGGTCTGATGAAGAAACCGTCAAAATCAAAAAAGAAAAGAGCGAAACCAAAAGCAGGGCGACAGAGACAAAATGGGTAAATCCCAAGAAAAAGAAAAGATAGATAAAGCCGCGGAAACTCCGCGGTTTTTTATTTTAGGTGGACAAAACATACCAAATTGCTGTATAATTGCCAAAAGCCTGACAAAACGAGCGAAATTTTAAAGGGGCGCAAATGGCTTACAAAAAATTTTCAGAGCATTTTCAAGAGATATTAAGGCAGAGGGGACTTGCGGGAGAGGAGGAAATCGACCGTTTTTTGTTCCCTAAAATTGAGCATTTGTCTGACCCTTTTTTAATAAACGGAATAGATAAAGCGGCGGAGCGAATAAAAAAAGCGGTTAGAGATAAAGAAAAAATATTGATTTTCGGCGACTATGACTGCGACGGCATCTGCGCTATCGCAATACTTGCACTAAGTTTAAAAAAACTCGGCCTTGAGGCTTCTTACTTTGTTCCCGACAGAATAAGAGACGGCTACGGTCTTACTTTTTCGGCAATCAAACAGTTTATCGATTCGTCTCCCGA
>JAAZIO010000186.1 GCA_012800805.1 Clostridiales bacterium
CCAAAGCGAAGACTATTTGCAAAAACTGGACAGTTTGCTATCCGCTTTAAACCCGGGTTTAAAGCGGATAGCAAACTGTCCAGTTTTTGCAAATAGTCTTCGCTTTGGTATTCAAAGCAATTAAATTCTCCCGTTGAAATATCCGCCCATGACAGACCAAAACCGTTTTGGATTAAACAGACTGAAGCAAGATAGTTTGATGTTTTTTCGTCAAGAATCGTCTCTTCCATTAGCGTGCCCGCTGTAACCACGCGCACGACATCTCTTTCTACCAGTCCTTTGGATTCTTTCGGGTCGGTCAGCTGCTCGCAAATGGCAACCCTCTCCCCTTTCTCTATAAGTTTTCTTATATAGCCGTCCACCGAATGATACGGGACGCCGCACATAGGAGCGCGCTCGTTTAAGCCGCAGTCTCTGCCCGTAAGCGTCAGGTCCAAAATTTTTGACGCTTTTATGGCATCGTCGAAAAACATTTCATAAAAATCTCCAAGCCTAAACAGCAAAATGCAATCGGCATAATTTGATTTTATCTCAAAATACCGACGCATCATTGGCGAAAGTTTTTTATTGCTGATAATATCTTTCGTATCAACCATTTTAATCGTTTTATATATGTCAGTTTATTTTGTTAACATGAGCGTTACAATTTTATTACGCACAATTTTTAATCTCACATCGTATTAACAATTATTAATTTCTTTGTTTGGTTTAGATTGCAATCAGTAATTAATCTACTATTTCACCAAACAAAGAAGCGGACTTGGATTTTGTGATTTTGACTCTGACAAAGCTCCCTATCATATCCTTAGTTCCCGGGAAAGTGACAAGCCTACCGCAATCCGTCCTGCCGCAGACATTGCCTTCATACTTTGGCGAAACATCCTCAACCAGGATTTCGTATATTCCGCCCTCATATTCTTTGGAAATTCCTTTGGTGATTGAGTTTTGAAGCTTAATAAGCTCCATAATCCTTTTCTTTTTAAGGTCATAAGGAAGCTGTTGCATTTTTGCGGCGGGCGTGCCTTTTCTTGGCGAATAAATAAAAGTAAACGCGTTAGAAAAACGGCATTTTCTGACCACATCAAGGGTTTCTTCAAAATCTTCCTCGGTTTCCGTCGGAAAGCCCACCATAATATCCGTGGTTATCTTGACACCGGGAATTCTGTCTTTTATTTTTTTAACCAGCTCCAGATACCTTTCCTTGTCGTATTTTCTGTTCATGTCTTTTAAAACTTTGCTGGAGCCCGCCTGAACAGGCAGATGGATGAATTTGCATAGCTTCTCGCTTGATGCGATAGCGTCTATTATACCGTCGGTTAAATCTTTTGGGTGAGAGGTCAAAAACCTTACACGGAATTTGCCATCAATTTTCGCTACTTCCCTAAGCAGTTTTTCAAAGTTTGAGCCGTCGTTTAAATCCTGACCGTATGAATTAACATTCTGGCCGAGCAAGGTAATTTCCTTAAAATCCTCCGCGACGCATCTTTTAACCTCGTCCAAGATGGCATCCATGGGACGGCTGATTTCCCTACCCCTGACATAAGGAACTATGCAGTAGGTGCAAAAATTGTTGCAGCCATACATTATGTTAACCCAGGCGTTCGGGTAGCTGTCTCTTGATACGGGAAGTTTTTCATCTTTAACCAAAAAGTCCTCTGTTTGCCCCGTGCTGTGGAATTTTCTTTTGCTGTTAATACAATCTTTCAGCGCCGTCTCAAGGTCCGAGATGTTTCTCGTGCCGAGAACGATATCCACATGCGGATACTCTTGTTTAAAAATTTCTATATATCCCGGCTGTTCTGTCAGACAACCAAGAACCACAATAATAAGATTATTTTTTTTCTTTTTTAAATGCTTGATTGAGCCGATGTTACCAAGCGCTCGCTTTTCGGCGGTTTCCCTTATACAGCAAGTGTTGTAAACTATAATATCCGCGTTTTCTTCTTCCGCAACCGGCGAGAAACCCAATTTTTCAAGCACGCCCGCCACTTTTTCGGACTCATGAATATTCATCTGGCAGCCGTAAGTGTTGATCTTGTAATACATAACTTAACCCTTTGTATGATGTAATTATTATACATAATAAAACACTTTTAGACAAACAATAAATGCGGATGGAAAAGAAAAAAAAGAAAAAAGGAAAGCTTATAAAATCCGCGTTAATACTGTCCGTTGTAGCGGTGCTACTGGTGGCGATAGGCGCTACAAGCGTCCTTATTATAGCCTCAGGCGCGAGCTTCGACGCTTCAAAGCTGCCTAAAGCCGAAGCTTCGCCCGTGTTTTACGACATTAACGGCGAACCCATGGAGTCAAAGGGAAGCTCAGCGATTAAGCCCGAAGAAATTCCCGATTGCCTTAAAAACGCGTTTATCGCCATGGAGGACAAGCGATTTTATGACCATAAAGGCTACGATGTGGTCAGAATGGGCGGAGCGCTACTTAACAATTTAAAATCGGGAGGCATAAAGGAAGGAGCTTCCACGATAACCCAGCAGCTTGTAAAAAACACGCACCTTAGCCACGAAAAAACGATTACAAGAAAAATCAGAGAGATAAGCATCGCAAGAGAGATTGAAAAAAGGTATTCAAAGGATGAAATCATTGCGATGTATCTTTCCGTAATTTATTTCGGAAACGGAATTTACGGGGCTAAAGACGCGGCTAAGGCATACTTTTCAAAGAATATTGAGGAACTGACGCTTTCCGAGTGCGCAACGCTTGCGGGCATTGTCAAAAACCCCCAAGGATACTCTCCCGTCAAATCCAAGGCAAAAGCCATTGAAAGAAGAAATCTTGTGCTAAAGCTTATGTTCGAGCAAGGGCGAATCGGCGAAGATGAATACGAAACGGCAAAATCCGAGGATTTGATTGTCAACGAAAGCGTAGAAAAGCCCACGGACAGCAGCATTTATATCTCGGAGTGCGTAAAAGAAATACTGACTTATCTAAACATTACAAAATATCAGCTTGAAAACTCGGGCTATAAAATATATACAAACTTTGACCCTAAAGCCCAAGCGGTTTTAAAAAACGCTATATGCGATAAGTCTTTCTATTCCGACAGCGAACTTGACGGGGCGGCAATGCTGGTCGACAACGAAAGCGGCGCCGTAATTGCCTACTATTCCACTATACCTTACAGTTTCAAAAGACAAATAGGCTCCGCGATAAAACCGATAGCCGTTTACGCGCCCGCCCTTGAGCTTAAAAAAATCACCGCAGGCTCACCCATAAAGGACGAAGTTATTTCATACGGCAGTTGGACGCCTTCAAACTATAAAGATATATACTACGGTTGGACCACTCCAAGGGAAGCGCTTAAAAAGTCGATGAACACGGTAGCCGTCAAAACGCTTAGTTACGTCGGCGCGGATAAAGGCGCTGACTTTGCAAGAAGATTCGGCATTAATATAGACAGCGAGGACGAAACGCTTGCTTTAGCTCTTGGCGCAACGAAAAACGGCGTGAGCTTAAAAGAGGCGGCGCAGGCATACAGTGCTTTAGCAAACCTTGGGGTAAAAAGAAATCTCGGCTTTGTTAAGATGATAACCGACGGAAACGGCGGTGTGATATATAAAAACAATGCCGAAGAAACAAGGGTTATATCAGAGCAGACAGCGTATATAATAACGGATATTTTAATGGATACCGCAAAGCATGGAACAGCCAAGGTTCTCGCTTCCCTCCCCTTTGATGTTGCGTCAAAAACCGGAACGGTGGGTAAAGACTTTAATACAGACGCTTGGAACCTTTCTTACACCACAAAGCACACTCTTGCGGTATGGCACGGAGGAAAAGAAACGCAAGAAACGGGCGGAGGCGGCGCCACAAGATGCGCAAAATATATTTGGAGCAACATTTATGGAGCGGACACGCCGTCACGCTTCAGCCCGCCCGAGGGAATTTTGGAGGCCGATATTGACCTTTACGCCTTAGAGTACGAAAACAGGCTGTTGCTTGCAAGCGAAAACACCCCCGCAAAATACAAAAAAACGGAGCTGTTTAGCGCGGACAATATACCCGAGGAGATTTCCACGGTCTTTACAAACCTTATTGCCGACTTTGAAATCTCGTTCGCTCAGCGCTCGGGAGAGCACGGCTGGTATGACAGCAACATAGAATGTGTGATAAAATTAAAAACCAGCCCGCTTTATGATTATATAATCGAAAAATCCTCTATACACGGAGATACCGTAATATCTCAAATTGAGGGCGACGGAAACGAATTTACCATAAACGATTTACCGCAAATAGGCCCCAATGAATACCGTGTTACAGTTTTTTTAAAAGGCGACAGAGAATTTAAATATACAACAGTCAAAAAAATCTTCGCGCCTTAAATAAACGCCTTTATATAAGGCGTTTTTCTTAAATAATAAATTATTAGGCTACGAAATTTCATTTAGATAACTTTAAAATAAAAACAATAATTATAATTTAAAGGTTTATTATGCTTTATAATGAGAAACAAGTGATGCCATGAAAGACTAAGAATTTTTAATCTCTCCCAAGATTTTGTCCTTGCTTAAACAGTAGGTGCAAGTAAGGCTATAAAATTCCCGTCGTCATCATCTCCACCCTCAAAGTGCTTTTAAATTTACTGCCAGATATTTTAGCTAAAATAAAAAACGCCTTATTGAGGCGTCTTATCAGTATATTTCAATGTTTTTTAAGGCCTCATTCAATAAGCTTTCAATATCAAGGGCGCTTTCAAATTTTTCAGCGGTTTCGATTTTCGGCTTTATTACGGGATTTTTCGGTAGGAATATCGTGCAGCAGTCTTCATACGGGAGTATTGAGGTATCGTATGTGCCTATTTTTTTCGCAATCTCCATAATTTCCTGCTTGTCTAATCCAACAAGCGGACGAAGAACAGGCATTTTTGTAACGCTTTCGGAGCATGCCATGCTGAATACCGTCTGGCTTGCCACCTGGCCCAAGCTCTCGCCCGTAACAAGCGCTTGGCAGGCGTATTCTTTAGCCAGCCTTTCCGCCGCTCTCATCATAAACCTGCGAAGGATTGTTATCATAAACTCGGCGGGGCACTTCTCGTAAATAGCCAGCTGGACATCGGTAAACGGCACAACAATAAGTTTAATATCCGTGCAATATTCCGCTACAATGTCTCTTAGCTTTATGACTTTTTCTTTTGCCATCTCGCTGGTGTAAGGCGGCGATGAAAAATGCACCGCGCAAAGTTTCATACCCCTTTTTGCCATCATGTATGCGGCAACGGGAGAGTCTATACCGCCGGAGAGCAAAAGCATTCCTTTATCCGAGCAACCAACAGGAAGCCCGCCCGCAGCGGAAATTACTTTTGAGTATACATAGGTATAGCCGTTTTCCCTGACATCCGTAAAAATTTCAACATCGGGGTTGAAAAGGTCAACTTTAGCGGTTGAATTTTTAAGAATATATCCTCCTATTTCCGCCGCAATCTGCATGGATGTCAAAGGAATCCTTTTTTCCGCCCTTTTTGCCGTAATTCTGAATGTATTATTTTTTTCGTTCTCAAGTAAACTTTTTAGCGCCGCTTCTTTTACGGGGAGGAAAGAGTTTTCAAAGTCGGTGCTTACTTTATCCGCAACCGACAGCGATATTATGCCAAATGTTTTTTTAAGGGCGTTTATAATCTCCGCTTCGTCGTTAATATCGTAGGATTCAATAAAATATCTTCCTTGTGAGCGGGCAAATTTATAGTTGAATTTCTCAAGAGAAAATTTAATGTTTTTTATAAGCAGAGACTCAAAATAATCTCTGTTTTTTCCTTTTAAAAATATCTCGCCGAACCTTACGATAATTACCCTTTCCATTTCTACCTCACTAAAAGAATTATATAAAACGGCAATTTTTAATATATTGTTTTAAAATATTGCTCGGAACTATTATTAAATACCCTTATATCAGATATAGTTATATATTTAATTCTTACTTTATAGAGCAG
>JAAZIO010000187.1 GCA_012800805.1 Clostridiales bacterium
AACCAGCCCCTCTTATGTTACGCTTTGCTCAATGGACTACGCAAGGGCGCTGTATGACGAAAAAGGAAGAGAGCTTTTAGCCGCCGTCAAAGAGCAAACCCAGCAATTAAAGCACGAGGCGGGAGTAGAGTGTTTTTTCAATAATGACGACTTTACAAGGCTTTTGTATAAAGGAAATCTGTCGCCGCTGGAAAAAGAGGGGATATTTTGCGAAATGGCGGAGGAGAATTTCTCGCTTCTTCTTTGCTCGCCTTACTCGGACTATAAAACTTTAAAGAAAAAGCTAAAATCCATACCGCCATATAAGGGCGAAAAGATTTTTGAATACGACCGTTTCGATACTCCAGAAAAAATAGTGGAAGTTAAAGGCAGGGGCGAATTTATAGAGCTTGAAGAGGCGGAAGGAAGAGCGCTTGCGGACGACATAGGCGCCTATCCCCCGGGTGTGCCTTTTTTCTTTAGAGGGGAAAGGCTTGACAGGGAAAAACTGGACTACCTCAAAAGACGCAAAAATGCCTTGTTTAATCTTGTAAGCGGCAAAATTTGTGTTATAATTGAATGAGTTTGAGGATTTATGAAAGGAAAATTTGTTACATTTGAAGGCTGCGAAGGCGTAGGAAAATCGACGCAGCTTCAATTTTTAAAGGATTACCTAAAGAGAACGGGTCAAAGCGCGGTGTTCACGCGGGAGCCCGGCGGCACGGAAATATCGGAGCAGATAAGGGCGGTGATAATGTCGTCAAAAAACACGGCGATGAGCCCCGTCACGGAGGCGCTCTTATATGCTGCGTCAAGGATGCAGCTTGTCGAAGAAGTGATTGCTCCTGCGCTAAAGAGGGGCGAGCTTGTGATATGCGACCGCTACATAGATTCCTCCGTGGCATATCAGGGCGGCGCCAGGAACCTGGGCTCGGATTTCATAAAGATTTTAAACAAACCATCAACCGACAGATGCATGCCCGACCTTACGGTTTTTATAGACCTTGAGCCGAAACAATCGTTCAGAATGGTAAAAAAGCAGGATAGAATAGAACAGGAAGGGGACGAGTTCCACTACAAGGTATATAAAGCTTATCTTGAGGAGATACGCCTTGCGCCCGAAAGGTTTGTGACGATAGAGCCTTGTCAGGACAAATTCGCGACACACGAGAAAATCCTAAAGGCATTAAGAGAAAGGGGAATAATCCGTTGATTAAAACCGACTTTTTCGGTGCGCTGAAAAAAACACGCGCCTTTTCCATTTTAAAAAGCGACATATCAAACGGTATGGGGCATGCCTATATAATAAACTGCCCCGACGAGGAAACGGTTAAGGAGTTTTTTCTCCTTGCCGCTTGCGCCGCCTTTTGCGAAAGAAAGGATGAGTGCCTTTTTTGCCCCTCTTGCGTCAAAGTATTAAACAACAGCCATGCCGATGTATTTACGGTTAACGAGGAAGGAAAGACGGTTAAAGTCGACGAAGTAAAGCGGATAATAGAGTCTGCTTACATAAAGGGGCTTGAGTCCGAAAGAAAGCTTTATTTTATAAACCGGGCCGACCTTATGACAAGGGAGGCGCAAAACAAGCTGCTTAAAACGCTTGAGGAGCCGCCCTTAGGAGTTAGCTTTTTCCTTGGTGTTTCCAACCTTGCCGCAACGCTTGAGACCATAAGGTCTCGTTGCAGGATTATAAACATCGAGCCTTTTTCAAAAGAGGAAGTGTTTGACGTGGTCTATAAAATTACTAACGACAAAGAGGCTTCAAATATTGCCTCTCTTTGCTCAAACGGGCTTTTAGGTCACGCAATGGAGATAGCCGGCTCCGAGATATACTCAAAAGTCTATAAAAAGGCGGGGCAGTTTTTCACCGACTGCAAAAAAACATCGGATATAGCGGCGTATCTGTCAGATAAAACAATAGTTCAAAACGCAAAAGATTTTTTGTCGATATTATCTTTAATGTTTTATGATATGATATGCTATAAAGAGGGCAAAGGGCGCGATATTTCAGACGGCAGCTTATCCGTCATAAAAACGGCGTCCGAAGAATACGGCCTTAAGGCGCTTTGCGAGATCATATTCAAGATAGCTGAAGCCGAGATGAAGCTGTCGCTGAACCTTGGCGCCCAAAGCGTAATCGAGAGCCTTTTATTTGGCATACTGGAGGTAAAATACAAATGGCGATAATCGTCGGAATAAAATTCAAGCACTCAACCAAGTCCTACTACTTTGACCCTGTCGGCATAGAATTCAAAGAGGGCGACGGGGCGATAGTTGAAACCGCGCGCGGGGTGGAGTTTGGCACGGTTACGATAGCAAACAAAGACATTGACGAAAAAGATATAGTTCAGCCGCTTAAGCCCGTAATCAGAAAAGCCACGGAAAAAGACCTTCAGCAGGTCAAAAAGAACGAGGAAGACAAACCCTACGCCATGCAGGTGTTTATTGAAAAATCGCAAAAGCTGGGGCTACAGATGAAGCTTGTCGACGCCGAATACACCTTTGACCGCCACAAGCTGATGTTTTATTTCACCGCCAACGGAAGGGTGGACTTCAGAGAGCTTGTAAGGGAACTTGCCGGCGTGTTTAAAGTAAGAATAGAGCTTCGCCAGATTTACGAGCGCGACGACATAAAAATGCGCGGCGGCCTTGCCCCCTGCGGAAGGCCCTGCTGCTGCACCGTTCATCTTCATGACTTTGAAAAGGTGACCATAAAAATGGCAAAGCTTCAGGGGCTTTCGCTTAATCCCACCAAAATAAACGGCTGCTGCGGAAGGCTGATGTGCTGCTTAAAATACGAAAACGACTATTACCAGGAGATATACAGCCAAATGCCCAAGCTTGGTTCCATCGTAAAAACCAAGGACGGCAAGGGAATAGTTGAGGCAAACGACATCATCAGGCAGACCGTAACGGTAAAAGTTGAGCTGCCCGACGGCCTTATCGAAAGAAGAAGCTATAAGCTATCCGACATAGTGGTTACAAAGAAACAGTCCGAGAGCGAAATTGAAGACTGCGGCGATGAAATTTTAGAAGAAGATAATGCCTAAATTATATACAAACTTTTCAACCTGTGATAAAATAATTAAAAAATTATAATTAAAGGAGATACTTATTATGCCCAGAGTTATCAAAGAAGGTTGCATCTGCTGTGGAAACTGCGCCGACGTTTGCCCCGTAAACTGCATATCCGAAGGCGACGGAACTTATGTTATCAACGGCGCGGAATGCATTGACTGCGGCGCTTGCGAAGACGGTTGCCCCGTTAATGTAATCGTCGAGGAATAACTTAAATATGAAAGCGCCCTCTCGGGCGCTTTTTTTATGCCTTTATGCTTTGACAAACACGGCTCTTTTTATTTTCTGTTCTTTAAGCGGTCTGTCGCGGTGGTCTGTTTCGCAGCAGGCTATCTGGTCAACAACATCCATGCCCTCAATCACTTTTCCGAAAGCGGCGTACTGGCCGTCCAAAAACGGGCTGTCGGCATGGCAGATGAAAAATTGCGAAGAGGCGGAATCGGGATTGGCGCTTCTTGCCATGGATATTGTTCCGCGGGTGTGCGACAGCGGATTATTGATGCCGTTTTGCCTGAACTCGCCTTTTATTGTAACTTCGCTTCCGCCGTAGCCCGTGCCGGTGGGGTTGCCGCCCTGAATCATGAAGCCCTCGATAACCCTGTGAAAGATAAGCCCGTTGTAAAAGCCTTTTGAAACAAGGGTTTTGAAGTTGGCGGCGGTTAAGGGCGCGGCCTTTTCGTCAAGCTCTACGATTATGTCGCCTATGCCTTCAATCTCAAGCTTGACAAGGTTTGTCATTTCGTTTGTTTCGGTGTAACTCATAAACCACTCCTTTATATTAAGCCAAAAAGCTTTGATACTAAAAAATAACCGCCGCGCTTGGGTTCATTAAATAGTATGTCGCAAAAAAGAGGGCAATTGCTCCCAAAAGCGTAAAAATATGAAAAACTAGATGCGCGAATTTCCTCTTTATTCCGTAAAACACCGCTCCCAAAATGTTTAAAAGCGCTCCCAAAAGATAAAACAGCGAAGAAAGGTCGCAAATTATATGGCGGTTCAATATATAAGAGGCAAGCCCCAGCGCCGCAATGACAAAGTCAAACAATAAGGCCACGCGCGAGAACTTTTTCAAGGATGTGTAGCATAGTATAAGGTTTATTATGCAAATGCAAAAGGCGGCGGATAAAATTATGTAGTCGCATACTGCGGGTTGCCCCAAAAGGCACATGGGCGCAACGCAGGAAAACACAATAAAGCCTATACCCGCATGGTCGATTTTCCGCCAGATGCTCTTAAGCTTTAAATTTCTCAGCCCGTGGTAGATGACCGAGTTTAAAAAAGGAATCGCCAAGCCCAGCCCAAAAATTACTCCCGCAAGTATCTCAAAAACGCCGTTTGCCAAAAAGGTCAGCACGCCAAGCGCAATCAGCCCTAAAACCGCTCCCGCAAGATGCGAAAGGGAGTTTGCAACCTCTTCGGCGGGTGTGTAGTATACAAGTTCCAAAGAACGGTAAAGTTGTTCGCTTTCGCTGTAATCTTTTGAAATTGCCTGTTCCATAGCTGTCCCTTTTAGAAATTATATATTAGCAATATCCGTCAGTAAATAGCCATTGGTAAAAATTGCGGCATTTTATAAAGTATAATGTATTTTTTTGCTGCATGGCAATAAGTTTCCAGATAATGGAGCCGTGTTTTGTGAATTTACTGCGGGATATGAGGCAAACTAATTGCATGAGAGCAAAAGAGAGAAAAATCGTTGCGATGGCAAAAGTAAAAAGTTATGTTTCCTATAGCTCCAGCAAGTTTGACCCTCTTGGAAGCTGGACGGGGTTGCCCATTTGCGGGCAAAAGCCCACTCAAGACGCTGACGACCTTTAATAATAAGCTTACACTATGCAAACAACGCGGCCGACTCCAATAAAACGGATAGGTTGCGTTTTTTTGTGCAAAAAGCATTTAGCTTTTTCTTTATTAATTGATAATGTAGCACAACTTGCTAAACAATACTAATAATTATAGGCATATTTTTTCATTATAACAATCAATGTTGATTACTGCCGCCAATTATCATAAGGAAACTAATGAATATTCATTTAATTCATTCTGATTTGATTATTTACTTTTTTTAATTATTGTTAGAGGCTTGATTGTGTCAATTCTGTTGACATTGTTGTTAAATATTTCTAATATTTTCTTGGCACTTTAATGAAGGAGATTACTATGCAAAAGAAAATAGCCGTTATCGAGGCTGACGATGAAAAGGCGTGCGCAATAAAAGAGCTTGCCAAGGAAAATTTTTCAGGCAATTACACGGTGCATATTTATTCCTATCCCGAGGAAGCCGCGAATTTGTTCGTTGAATACGATGTGGTTTTGTTTGACTATACCGTTACGCCCGCTTTGTATGAACAACTGCTTGAAGCGATTAATAATCGCACGGTCAAACTCACCAGAAACGACATAGAAATTCACGGCAAAAAAATAAATTATGTTTTCTGCATTAAAGAAAAAAAGCTTGACCTTGAAATTTTAAAAGCGCAATGGTCAGGCAAGAGCGAGCATCAAAAAGAGCTTGACGCAAAAATCAACGGCTGGATAGATAATATCTTCAGCGCGCTTGGCATAAAGAGAAACCTCATGGGCGCGGTTTATATGGCAAGGGCGATAAAAATCGTGGTTGCCGACTTTAAGATAGTGACAAACGGCATCACAAAAAAATTATATCCCCAGCTTGCGACGGAGTTTGAAACAACAGAGTCCAAAGTAGAGCGCGCTTTGCGCCATGTAATTGACGGCGCTTACAAGGCGGGCAGGTTCGGCGCTTTGGATGCGCTGCTTGGCGGATGTGTGTTCAGCGACAATTACAAGCCCACAAACGGTGAATTTATCGCGTTCATTGCGGAAAAGATACTTATAAAGCTGAAAGGAGAGTGCGGGGCGGACGCCGCGATTGTAAAAAATAGGGTAAAGAATGAGGATTTCATGAGATAGTGCGACCGCTTTTGCTTTTCAATCGACCTTGTATTTACTAATATATGTGATATAATATTAAAAAGGTTGATACCAAAGCATATGTATAAATACGTTAAAGCGTTTTTGGATAAAATATTGGCCCTCATCGGAATTCTGGCGCTTGCCATTCCGCTGCTGATTGTTGCGTTGGCGATAAGAATCGATTCCCCCGGGCCCGCCGTGTTTAAACAAGAAAGAATCGGCAAGGACCAAAAACCGATTTACATCTATAAATTCCGCACGATGAAAAGCACCAATGTGGCATTTGACATAAACAATCCGGTTATCAAAGACGGCAACAAAAATGTCACCAAGGTGGGAAGAATAATAAGAAAATTTAAAATTGACGAGTTTTTGCAGCTTTTCAACGTAATAAAGGGCGATATGTCCCTTATAGGCCCGCGTCCGCTTATGAGAGTATATCTTGACCATTATGAGGAGTGGGAAAAACAAAAGTTTTTGATTAAACCCGGCATGAGCGGCTTGTCGCAGGTAAGAGGCAACGGCCACCTTACATCGATAGAGCGAAGCTACTATGACGTGATGTATCAAAAAAAATGCTCTTTTAAGCTTGACGTTGAGATTATGTTTAAAACGATTGCCCTTATATTTAAAGGCGAGGAGAAGTTTTTAAAACCTGTTCCCCCTGAGGAGATACAAAAATTAAGGGAAGAATTCAATACAAACAGATAAGCCCCAAAAGGGGTTTTTTATTTTAAATAAAAGGCAGCGGCTTTGAAAACGGCTTGACTTCGCTGTTTTCCCTCTCTCCTATAAGGCAAAACAAAACGGCGCATATAAATGTCGGGAAAGGTATAAAGATTCCCGTATCCAGCATGCAGTAGAGCTCAAAGCCCAAAAGTGAGAAAAACGCCATCAGCTTGAAAAGATTGTATCTGATATTTTTAACGGCTACTTTAAACCTTACGGCATACAGCCATCCGTAAGCAAAAAGGCCGAAAAGCCCCATCTTTCCCATAACTTCAAAAAACGTGGAATGGAAATAGTAAAATCCCGAGATGGTCCAGTCGAAATTTTTTCCTTTATACGGCATTCCCGCGCCAAAGAGGGGGTACTTTTTAAAACATTCCACCGCCTCAAGATATAAAATGTCTCTTCCCGCCCAGCCTGCGCCTCCGCCTTCGAAAATGTTTTTGAACATTTCGTTGATTTTAGAAAAAAAGCCAAGGTAAACCGCAAGCGCTACTATTGCGGCAATGACAAGCGGAACAAAAACCATAAGTTTGCGCTTTGATTTTTTTAAACAAAGCGCGAACATGAACGGGAAAGTTACAAGCGCCATCAGTATGGCGCCCCTGCTGAAGCTAAGGCATATTCCTGCGTATATTATAATGCCCGCAAGAGAGCATAAAAAGGCTTTTAAACGGCTTAAGGACACTCCCGCAAGATAAAAACACATGGGAGCGCAAAGCAGCATCACCGTTGCCGCGTTGTTGTCAATGCCCCAGCCTACGACAAGCCATTTTTCCTGTCCCCACTCGGCAACCGGAAGCTTATAAATCAGGTAATACGATACTACCTGAAGAGTTATAAAAATTCCCATGTAAAGGAGGGTTTTTGCAAAGAAAGCGGACGGCTTGACAAAGGGATTTTCCTCTATATAGCAATTTAACACAATGTATATAGCAAGCGCTTCAAAGCCAAGCCTTAGCATGTATCTGAAGCTGCTTTCAAACTCTTCTAAGGATATTACGGTGCAGCCTGAAATCAAAAGAGCCACGGACACAAAAAATAGGGGCGCCGTCAGTTTGCCGCGTCTTATTCTTGGCGGATAGTATATAATGTGGAAAACACCCGAGACGATTAAAGGTATATATCCCAAATAAAAAAGACCGCTGAACTCTATCTGTCTTATCGGGAAAATCATCGGAGCGAAAAGCAAAAGAGGGACAAGCGGCAGAGCGTCGCGGCTGATAATAAGCTGAACGCTGCCTAAAAGCGATATTGCAATAATGCCGATTAGCGGAATCGCAAGATACCAAGAAAGAAAGAACAGCGCCGCAAAAAGGGCAAGGTAAAGGTCGGA